>QHXD01000616.1 GCA_003223895.1 Acidobacteriota bacterium | reverse complement strand
CGCCGGATTTTTGCCTTCAAACGCTTTGTGGCCAGCCAGCATTTCATAGAGAATCACCCCGAGCGAAAAGATGTCCGATCGCGCGTCGGCTTCGTTGCCCTGCACTTGCTCCGGGGCCATGTACTGCAGGGTCCCCAATATCGTGCCTTCGGCGGTGATATCCGTATCCTGCAGAGTCGAGAGTTCAATAACCCGATTCGTCGCCAGCTTCGCCAGGCCGAAATCCAGCAACTTGGCTCCCGATTTGGTCAGCATGATGTTGTTGGGTTTGAGGTCTCGATGGACTACTCCGTGCCGATGGACCTTATCGAGAGCGTCGCTGATTTCCATAGCAAGCTGCATTACATCACCTGCCGGCCGCGCTCCCTTTTCGAGCCGGCGTGCCAGTGTCTCTCCTTCCAGATGTTCCATGACGAGGTAATCAAGCCCATCCTGGTGCCCGATGTCATGAATCACGCAGACGTTGGGGTGGTTCAGATTCGCTATGACTTGTGCTTCACGTCGGAAGCGCTCCTTCAAGTCCGGACGGTCCGAAACATTTTGGAGAAGAACCTTGATTGCAACCGTGCGGTTCAGGCGAAAGTCTGTGGCTTTATATACCGCGCCCATCCCGCCTGAGCCAAGCAGTGAGAGAATCCGGTAGGATCCAAGGGTCTGGCCTTCGCGCAATCCGGTCTGGTGGCCCATCAACGACTGAGCCGCCATCGCCAGTGCCGGCTTCTCGATGAAATCTTCGGCCTCGCCTTCATGCGCCAGCAGTGATTCGATCTGCTTCCGAAGGATATGGTCACTGCCACACACTTCATCCAGAAATGCACTCCGCTCAACGGGCGTCCGTTGAAGTGCCTCGTGATAGATCTTCTCGATTTGCTGCCAGCGATCAGGACTCATCGCGGGCCTACCTTACCACACCGCTGCAGAGCTTTCCATTTCATCGACACCGGACGAAGCTGACTAGAATCCCATCCGAAGCGAGAACTGAATGATTCGGGGATCGTTCCACTGGCGGCCCAGATCCTGTAGACCGGTGACGGTACTGAAACCAGACTGACCTGGACCTACATCGTTCGGATGGTTGAAGGCGTTGAAGAATTCGGCCGAGAACCGCATCTCTACCCGTTCTCCGATGTTGAAATTCTTGTACAACGCCAGGTCTGTATTCCAGGCGCCGGGGCCCAGGTAAAAAGCTCTCGGACTGGGATTGTAGAGCTCCACAATCGGAGCGTTGCGCGTCGTGCCGTTCGCGAGCGTTTGTGGAAGACGGTTGTCAAAGTTGGGTCCGAGTGGCCGCACCAGTCTCTGCCCTCGATCCACAGGCACGAGAGCTGTAAGGTTCCCGCCCGTGACATTGGTAGCGAATGTGGGATCAAAGTCTCCCCGGAACCACAGCCGCTGCCGCCGCCCGAAAATAGTCATTTCCAGGCGCTGATCTGCGTCGAGCGTGGGATCGCCCAACACGTAGCGGCTGGGATCCACGCTGCCCCAGAAGCCGCTTCGCCAATCTCCGATGAATGCCACATGCCAGCCGCCAATCATGGAGTTCAGTGGCCCAGTTGCATCCCTGACAAATGTCTTGCCTCGGCCAAAGGGCAATTCGTAGATGCCGTTGAAACGAATGCGATGGGGAGGGACATTGGTTGAATTGAAATAAACCAGACGTAGTCGCTGTTCGTAGGTCAGATTGGGCGCGCCAAGGATCTGGTGGTTTTCAGGTACCCGCCCGCCACCTCCGCCGGAGTTGATATTTCTATTTCCGTTATCGAAACCATCCGCGTCCGTAGTGGTCAGAGAGCGATTGTAGACGTAGAACCACTGGAACGCGAGGCCGTTGGCAAACCTTCGTTCGAGTTCGACGTGGGCCAGATGGGAATTGGAATAGCCAGTGCGATTCAGCCCGACGAAGTTCCAGTCCTTATTGGCGCGCAGCAGATCACGAGTGGGTGGCGGCGCTTGCCCGGTACGAGCTACATAATTGTATTCCGCCTCTCTGGTATTCAGCTCGAACTGCTGCTCCAGGTCTCTGCCAAGTTCCCCAATGTAGCTGAACCGCAGCGCGGTCTGGAACGGCAGTTCGTACTCCAGCGTTGCGTGCCACGACTTTGCACGGCCATCACGCCAATTGCGAGCGTCCCAGATCGTGGCAGTTGAGGGACCAGACGGAATTTCCACAATGCCCTGCGTGTCAACCATTGCGGTCCCGACAAAGTCCGCCGCCGCGGGCCTGACCACCAGCGGATAGTTGAGGTCGGCATTTTTGGCGGAGATGTCATTTTTGAATTGCAGATTCAGTGGCGCGTTGGTTCTGGCGGACTGCAGGATTTGCGACAGTGGCATCGTCCAGAAGTACTCGCCGTAACCGCCGCGAAGCACCAGTCTGTTGGTGATCTTGAAAGCCGCACCGATGCGCGGGCCAAAATTGTTGTTGTCCGCTGCGAACAAGCTATCCGGCATTCCTACCTGCCTGGCGGTTGTATACTTCAGTCCGCGCGCGGACCAGGAGTCCAGCACCGATGGCGGGAGGTTGGGCAAGGTCTCGATGCGATGATCGCCCGGGGTAACCACTTCGAAGCGATCAGACACACTTTGAATATCGGGCACCACCAGGCGATTGAATTTTTCGTGGTAAGGGGTCCACTTGTCCCAGCGCATCCCGAGGTTGAGCGTCAAGCGTGGTGTCAATCTCCACCGGTCGTTGAGGTACAGGCCAACTTCTGTCTGCCGTAAGTAGAAGTATCCGCGGTTGTACTGATTAGATAGAACATTGGGAAGGCCAAGGAGGAGATCCGCAAACGCGCTCCCGGTAAAAGGCACCGGACCATCATCAACCGGATCGTATAATGACGTCCACGGGCCGCCGAAATCGTGCGATCCCTGGGCCTGCTGGAGTTCGCGTATGTTATTCCACTCCTTGCGAACCCTACCGCCGAACTGGACGGCGTGCTTGCCCTTGATCCACGTCGAATTGTTTTCAATAACGCCGGCGGTCAGCGCCTGATTGTGGCGATTGTCGGCGTCCCATTCGAAGTAGGTCGTGCCACTGGGGTCGGCGTAAAAAGTGGGCCATCCGGTAGCCCCGAACGGATTCGGCAACCCGAGCTTGTCGGCCCAGTTCGTGGAGTCGGCGAGCGTTCCCTGACCGTGAGCGGACCGTTGCACACCCACCAGCAGTTCATTCAGAAACGACGGGCTCAAAGTGAGAGTGTGGCTGATCGACAGATTATGGACCACGGTCTCGTTACGCGCGGTTCCCACACCAGCATCCTTGTTAACTGGCTCTCC
>QHXD01000615.1 GCA_003223895.1 Acidobacteriota bacterium | reverse complement strand
AGCGTGTTCCCGTCCTGACTCAAGGACACAACGTATCCAAATTTGTCGCTCTGTCCCGGGTTGGAGGCTTTGATATACGCCTGCTGGCTCCACGTATTATTTCTATTGATGAAAACGTAAACGGCGCCGGAGCTGTAGAGGGAATTGTCGTTCTGGTTGCCGTTGATACCTTTGGCGGCGCTGCTCTCGAAAGGAGCGCCAACGGCCAGCGTGCTGCCGTCGCCGCTGATGGCAACGCCGTGTCCTTCGAGCGTGCCGCCGTTGCCGAAGTGGTCACCCATCTTCGCGTTCGAAGCCTTCAGATATGCAACCTGCTTCAATTGCGGAGAAGATGTTTGTGCCCCTGCGATGGCGCCCGCACCAAGCAGCGCCACGCAGACCAGAAAAAGGTTTTTGCGTCTCATTTTCCTGCAGCCGGAGGTTCGTAGTTGGGTGTGCGGAAGATTTCCTTACCGCTATCGGTCAGTACCATGTTGGCTTTCTCTGTCAAATTGATGTAAGGTGCGCCGCTCTTGACGCGCCGGCCGGTGATGGTGACCTTGTCGCCGAACTTGAGAGTGTTTTTCGTCCAGCCGAAGTTCTTTGCCAGAGCGTTCCTTCCACCGAGTTCTGCCTGCCAGCGCACCACCTGGCCTTTCGCATCGGGAATGTCCAGCACGACAATCGAATGCGGATCGACTAATTGAACTTCTACCACGGTCCCTGTCATGACGACCGTGTTTTCCTCGTAACGGCCGGCATCCCCGTGATGCGCGAAAAATGGAACCGATGTCAGCAGAAGAGCTGTAACAAACGCAAGCAAGGTCAATAACCTGGTATTCATAATGAGAGCTACCTCCTAATCCGAAGTAATGTCACACGATTTCGACGATGTGTCAAACCTGTGGGGCAAAAATGGGGTCGTAGCCGTATTACTGTAAATTGGGCTACGACCCCATTTTTCTGGACCAGTCTTGACGACTCGAAATCGCTTGCTATAATCCTGTCAATATTTTCAAACACTTTTGAGGGCAGTGGTCCGGCCTTGAGCGGACCCATTTGCAGGGGGGGTTCCTGTTCCTCTCTGCCAGGGAGGATGAGGACACCATGACCAGGCCCATCATCGCAACGGCATTAGCGTTGTGCTTCCTTCTGTCCACACACAGCTTCAGCCAGACAAGTAACGCCACCCTGGGTGGTATCGTTTCCGACACCACGAACGCCTTGATTCCGGGTGTGACGATCACGGCCAGCAATACACAGACGGGAATCGTCACTACCGTTGTGAGCAACGAATCCGGAGCTTACCAGTTTGCCAGCCTGCAGACCGGAACTTATAAGGTCAGCGCGGAGCTGCCGGGCTTTCGGACACAGGCGTACAGTGACGTGGAGCTCGGGGTTTCTCAGCAGGTTCGATTGAACTTCACACTGCAGGTCGGTTCGGTGGCGCAGTCGGTGGAGGTGACCGTCGCAGCGGACACCCTGCTGGCAACATCGTCCTCGTCGGTGGGCACCGTTCTTCCGGAGTCGAAGGTGCGCGACCTTCCACTCGGAGGCCGGAATGTGATGGATCTGGTTTTGAAATCGGCTGGTACCGGCCCGATCGTCGCTACGGCGCGGGCCGGAGAAACCGATCAAGGCTACTTTGCGGGTGGGCGCCTCAGCGCCGTGAATACCACGCGAGACGGCTTCGTGGTCTCGGACGGACGATACAACCACGGCGCATTTTCGGCCACGTATACGAGTCCCGATCTCGTCGAGGAAGTGCGCGTCGTGACCTCGCCCGTCGATGCAGAGATGGGCCGCGGCTCGGGGCAGGTGCAGATGGTGACACGCTCCGGAACCAACCAGTTCCGCGGCAGCGTGTTTTGGACAAACCGCAACTCGGCCCTGGACGCCAGCAACTGGTTCAACAACTTCAATGGCGTCCGCAAGGACTATCAGAACCGCAACCAGTTTGGAGGGCGTTTCGGCGGGCCGATCATCAAGAACAAAACGTTTTTCTTTGTTCTCGTGGATGAACAGCGAAACCTGATGCGCCAAACTTTTGTAGGGACCGTGCTTACGCCTCTGGCACGGCAAGGCATTCTCCGATTCTTCCCAAACGCCGACAACCAGAATGCCACTTCCAACAACCCGACCGTAGATCGGAGCGGCAATCCCGTAAGGCCGGCCAGCGCGACGGGTGATCTTCAATCCTTCAACGTCTTCCAGTTTCCCGATGGCCGTCCCCGCGATACGTTCCGGACAGGTTTCGATCCGAGCGGTTTTGTTCAAAACACGTGGCTCTCGAAAATGCCGATGCCGAACGATTACACGACCGGCGATGGGCTGAATACTGCAGGCATTCGGTTTTCGCGTCGCATATATGGTCTCGACCAGCCGGACGGAAACGGAGTCGATACGAATCGCGATCAGTTCAACATGCGGATCGATCATCAATTCAACACCAACAACAAGCTCAGCGTGGTCTATACGTACGAACGCAACATCGATAACAGTTACCAGGCAGGCGTCATGCAGTGGCCGGATGGGTTCAACGGGCAGAACAACCGCTGGCCGAAGATATATACGGGGTCGCTGGTGTCCACACTGTCGTCGACTGTCGTGAACGAACTCCGCGTCGCAAAGAAAGTAGGGCGGCAGTTCAGTTGGGCTCCCATGTACGTGGGAAGAAACAGCGAGAGCGAAGAGACCGGGCCGGAAGGCGCTGAAGCGTTCAAGCTCGTTCCAAAGAACAACGGGGTCCCATACACGCCAATCATGCTGCTCTCTACGGAAAACTTCATGAACTGGAGTTCAAACGCCGGCGCTTCCCGCTGGACGATAAGTCCTTCGTACCAGCTCGGAGACAATATTAGTTGGACCGCCGGCAAACACGCGTTCAAGACTGGCGCGGAGTGGCGGTACAACAGAACGAGTTCCGGAGGCGACAGCAACATAACTCCCCAGGCCCTTCTCGGCGTCGGCGGCCCGGCGGTCCAGAATCTCGACAACGTCGTCATTCCCGGCCTGAGCGGAAACAACCAGACGACTGCGCGAAACATTCTGACCGACCTTTCCGGCTCGCTGACGAGCATTGTGGAGGGTTTCGACCTGAGAAGCTCAAAGGATCCGGCGTTCATCGGCTACAAGGACGGAGTGAAATACAAGCTCCGCGACT
>QHXD01000614.1 GCA_003223895.1 Acidobacteriota bacterium | reverse complement strand
TCCCGAGTCCCGGCTTTGTAAGAGGTTCCTCAGTGGGAAAGGGTCTTTTATCTGGATGGAATATTCAGGCAATCCAGACGGAACGTTCCGGCCTGCCGCTCAATGTTCTCGCCGGGGTTGATGAGGCCGGAATCAACACTGTGGGATTCCAACGTCCGGACCTGGTACCCGGCGTTCCCCAGTACGTCAAGAATTGGAGCACGCAGCAATGGCTAAACCCTGCGGCCTTCGACATCAAGACTCCCGCCGCGCAGTCACGGTACGGAAATCTGGGATTCAACGCTCTGCGAGGTCCCGCCAGATTCGGCTTTGATTTCGCGTTACACAAGACGTTCCCCGTCCGCGAACATCACACGCTCACATTCCGCGCGGAGGCGTTCAACGTCTTGAACCATCCTATCTTTAATTTACCGGTCAACAGGGTCTCGAACCCGATATTCGGCTTCATCACGAGCGCTGGAGACGGTCGGAATGTCCAATTGGCATTGAAGTATCAATTCTGAGTTTGCGAGAAGCCCAGAGTTTTTGGAGGCAACAACGAACAAATAGTAGCTCTTGATCCACATTCACAATTTTCCGAGGGGGTGCCGCATGAATTCTCGAGTATCTGGAATCAGAAGATGTGCGGGCGTAAGGGAAAACGTGTCGCTCGCAGGTCTGATGCTTGGGCTCTTTCTGATCTGTCTTCCGCTGTTCTCTCAGGGCAATTTGGGCAGAATTCTGGGAACAGTTACGGATCAAACCGGTGGCGTGATGGGCGGTACAACCGTGACTGTGCTGGACGTGGCCAGAGGCGCGCCGCGAACTTTGACTACGGACGAAGCTGGCGGGTACAACGCTCCCAACCTCACCCCCGGCACGTATACCGTGCGTGCAGAGGCCAACGGATTCAAAACGGCTGAAAGCGCAATCATCCTGCTGGAGGTCGGCAAAGAGGTTCGCGTCGACCTGAGCATGCAGCCGGGCGAGCAGACCGAAAAAATTACGGTAAACGAAGCGATTCCACTGGTGGAAACCAACAACGCTGTCCTGGGGGGCACGCTCAGCCACGACATGATTATCGACCTGCCCTTGAATGGCAGGAACTACCAGAACCTGCTCATGCTGAAGCCAGGAACGATTGTTAACCCTGGCGGAAATGAGCGCCAGAGCACCAACGGCCTGCGAGGCACGGACAACGTTTACCTGGTGGACGGCCTGGCTAACGACGAAGTCTATACCGGTCTGAGCATGCTCAATGCACCAACCTTCGCGGGAGACGTCGGACTGCTTCTGCCTGTGGACTCCATTCAGGAATTCAATACCTCGGCGAATAACAAGGCTGAACTTGGTTTGAAGCCGGGCGCAGTGGTGAGCGTAGGCATCAAGTCGGGCACGAACACGATCAGCGGTTCGGCTTTCGCTTTCGGCCGCAGCACGGGCTTCAATGCCAAGAACTTCTTCGCCACCCCAGTCTATGGCGGCTGTTTGCGGCCGGTGAACAATCAATGCCCGCCCACGCCAATTTCCCTGGAACAGTGGGGCGCAACCCTGGGCGGACCGATCAAGAAGGATAAGCTCTTCTGGTTCGCCGCCTACGAGCAGCAGCTCTATACGGTGGGACAAGCGCTCGCTAACACAACCCCGATCATATGCGGAGGCGGGTCGCCCGGCTGCGGGTTGAGGGCGACTAATACGGCGCAGAGCTTTCCGGACGCGCTCCAGGCATTGTTAAATGCAGGCTATACAGTTGGGACTTCCCAATGTATGACCAATCCGACGGCTGCCGGCTGTACGGCGGTTACACCCAGTGGTGCTATTCTAGCCAACGCGAAAAACACCATCGCCGCCAATAGCCTGGTCCTTTCAGGCTGCACTATAACGCCTACAGTCGCGTGTACAGGTGGCCTGTTCCCAGCAAACACGGGCACGGCTGGAACTGGCTTTCAGCCCAATTTGCTCAGCAACAACCGGGCCGACAACGGGGTAGCCAAGATCACGTACCACCTGAATGACCGCAACAGCTTCGTGGGTACAGTGTATTCTGGCGCCAACAACTCCTTGTTTAATGACACCAGTGTGCAGTCGCGGACGCAATGGGAATCGCAGCTTTACGTGCGGTCCACTCTGGCCGCCGGGAGCTGGACCTGGACCCCGAGCTCCGATGTCGTGAACGAAGCGAGGGCTGGGTATGCGCGCTATATCCAAAAGTTCGACAGCAACGACCTCGCAATTCCGGCGTCCAGATACGTTTCGCCATCCGATGGGAAGAACTACAGCCTGAACACGGGTGTCGAGAATCCGGTTTTCTATGGATTCCCCATCGTTACCATCGCCAACTTTGGCTTGAGGTTGGGAGGCGCCTGGCCCAAATACATCGGTCCCGATGCCGACATTCAGTTCCTGGATCACGTTTCGGTCTTGCGTGGAAAGCACGCCCTCAAGTTCGGCGGCGAGGTCAATCGTTACTCTTTCACCGGGGCGGCCACCACGAATGCCCGGGGCAACCTGGCTTTCTCCAATCCTGGTTCTGTTGAACCCCTCGAAGACTTCTTCACCGGCCAGATGAGCACCGCATCGGCGGGCGCAGGCCAGATTCAGGTCGGCGACCCCTTCCGGCAAGTGTCGAACTGGCATTACTCCGCTTTCCTCCAGGACGACTGGCGCATCAAACGGACACTGACCATAAACCTCGGTGTGCGCTACGAGGTCAGCACGACCCTGAAAGAAAAATATAACCGCTTCGCCAATTTTGTTCCGAACGTCGGCCCGGCCCAAATTGGCCAGCAGATCCCAGGTACTGAAAATAAATACAGAGAACCCTATCACGCTGATCTCAACAATGTCT
>QHXD01000613.1:1628-4702 GCA_003223895.1 Acidobacteriota bacterium | reverse complement strand
CGTCATGTTGATGCCGCTGATCTGCACGTCGTAACCGAACGGATCGGCGATGTGGAAACTGTGTTCTCCATCTTCGCGCGGATTGTCGAATCCCATGCGCTTCAGTTCCGCGAGCACCTTGTCGCGATCGTAGTCGGCGATGGTGTAGGCAATATGGTTGACCACGGCCTGGCTCCTGGGCCGCGGCTGGCCGTTGGCCGGCGGCGCATTCAGATCGCGAGTGCGGCAGATGATGAATGTCAGCGGCACGTCCTTCGCTGTCACGTTGTACGGCTTTTCGCCTTTCTTGCCGAACGGTAGTGTGACCTCGGTGTCCTTGAGGCCAACCTGGTCGAAATTGAAGACTTTCGAATACCAGTCCCCGGCCTGTTTGAAATTGGGACAGGTGTAGGAAATGTGATTGACCAGCGCGGCCTTGAGCCCTTCCGGTGTAGCGGCCCCGGCGCCCTCAGCGGCGTACAGCGTAGTGACGGCCAGGGTGAGCGTCTCGATGAGCTTGCGGCGGCTGATCTTGCCTTGCTCGAACTCGTGAAGCTTTGTTGCGACGAAACCTTCCATAGGGATTCTCCTCAAATGAAGGGGTTTTCCGCCTCGGAAGAGGCGAGCTGCACCGAATAGTTGAATGGATCAAGGATATTCAAGCTTCCGCTGCGCCCGGTCGGGTTCAGGCCGTGCGCCTTTAACGTCGCATTCACGCGCGCATCGTTCCAATTCGGAATCGTGTAGCAGACATGATCGACCACCGACTTGGCCTGCGGCTGGCCGGCCGCGGCATTGCGCGCGATAAAGTAGTTGCCGCCCTTGCCCGGACCGAACGAAAGATTGGCTCGCGATTTTCCGTCGTCCTTTGCGTTCTTCATGCCCAACACCGTTGTGTAGAAATCGCGTGCCTTGCGATAGTCCGGGCAGGCATAGGAGATGTGGTTGATGGCGATCACCTTGAAACCCTGTGCGGGCGCGGCATTCGCGGCGCCTTCGCCCGCAGCGTAGACGGTGGCCGCCAGGGCAACGGTTTCGCAGAATTGGCGGCGGTTGAGCTTGCCGCTCTCGAAATCTTTGACCAGATTGGCGATGAAACGTTCCATGCTGTGACCCCCTGCTTGAAAATCCCTTCATCCTACGCCCCAATCTCGAAAAACGGAAACTTGGTTCGACATGTGAATTCGCGATGGGCCTGGCCTGGCGCGGCCCCTCCGTATAATAAATTGTGATGGTATCCGTCCGGCGCACCGAACATTTCTCGTTTTTCGATCTTCCGCGCACGCTCTGGTTCTTCCTTGGAGAAGAGCGATGGAACTTCCTTTTCTTCAGTGGAGTCCTTCTGACCGTCCTCTGCTACGGAATGGTGCCGCCGTACATCGTGGGGTTGATCACGAATTTCCTGATCGATTACGTCAAGGTCGATGCCAATGCGCGGCCGCCGCTATCGCCGATGTTCTGGCTCGTGGGATTGCTTTCCGGCAGCTATGCAATCATTGCGCTGATCCGGCTATCGAGCAAACGCATGCTCGGCCGCATGAGCCTCAATGCGCGATACCGCGCGAAGGTGTGGGGCTTCGAGCGTCTGCTGGATTCCTCGCTGTCCTGGCACCATCAGGAAAGCACGGGTAACAAGGCTCAGCGCGTCCTCACCGGTGCAGAGGCGGTTCGTGAATGGACCGGCGACGTGCTGAACAACTTCCTCTCGACGGTCGCGACATTTGCCGGTTCGCTCATCGCAGGCGTTCTGTTGCACCCGGCATTCATCTTTTTCTTTGTCTATTACATTGGTGTGTTGATGGCCACAGAACTGTTCTTCGACAACCGCATCGACAGGCTTTCCGACCGCATCAACAAGTCGCTGGAGAATGCCAGCGGGGGTTTTGTGGAGAGCGCCTCGAACATCCTTTCGGTCAAAGCGATGGGCGCGGCCGAGAGCATGACGAGCAACCTTGCGCAGCGCGAAGAACTGGCGCGGCAACTCTCCTACGAGCGATTGCGCCTCGGCAATACGAAATGGATGTGTTTCCAGGTCCACAATGCCATCTGCTGGGGGATTTATCTTCTCCTCATTGCTTACATGGTGATGCGCGGAAGACTGTCGCCGGGTTTCTTCCTGACGTATGCCACGTACTTTGACAAGCTGCGCGAGGCCGCAACCGATTTCACCGATCGTTTCCAGTTGATGATCGAACGCAAGTCCAACCTCGGGCGGATGATGCCGCTGTTCTGGATCGACAATCGGCTGCCCACGGGCAGCCGCAAATTCCCACTCGACTGGCAGAGTATCCGCTTCCATGAAGCCGTCTTTCGCTACGACGCCAGGCCCGCACTGGGGCCGCTGTCGCTCGAAGTGAAGCGCGGGGAGATCGTCGGTATTGCCGGCCCCTCCGGCTCGGGAAAATCCACGCTCATCAAACTGCTGCTGGGGCTGTACCACCTGGACGGCGGCACGCTTCACATTGGCGATGTGTCGATCGACCAGATTCGCCACGAGGAACTGATCTCGAATATCGCGGTCGTGCTGCAGGAGACGGAACTGTTCAACTTTTCTCTGCGGGAAAACATCACGATGATGCGAGATGTGCCGCCCGCGCTGCTGCAGCGTTCCTGCGAGATCGCCTGCCTCACCGGCGTGATTGCGCGCCTACCTGATGGACTCGACACCATCGTCGGCGAGCGCGGCTATTCCTTATCGGGCGGTGAGCGTCAACGCGTCGGGATTGCGCGCGCGATCTGCCGCAACGCTTCGATTCTCCTGCTGGACGAAGCGACATCGGCCCTCGATTCCGCTACGGAGCAGATGGTCATGGAGCGATTGATGGTGGAGCACAGCGGCGACCGCACGATGCTCATCGTCGCGCATCGCATCAGCACGCTGAGGGATGCGGATAGGATTGTCGTATTCGATCAGGGCCGGCTCGTCGAGCAGGGTCGTTTCGAGGAGCTGGCGGCAGACCCTGCTTCCCGCTTCGGAATGATGTACGCCATCCAGTCGATGTAGGGTGACGGTACTGAGGCGGATGCCGCTACTTCCGGCTCACGGGTTGTCCCCACCAGTTCAAAACTGGAAACGGCAATCCACCCTCCAACCG
>QHXD01000613.1:1082-1607 GCA_003223895.1 Acidobacteriota bacterium | reverse complement strand
CTCGGTATGGGCTCCGCTCCCCAGAATCACGTCGAAGTAGCCGACTTCTTCAACCTCGCTCAGATCCGGATTTTCAACCCAGGCTCCCAGTGTAACGCCTCTAACCGGATCGAGCCTGAGCCACCGGCACTCGCTAAACGAGATTTGGTACTGATGGTAATTCGCGACGGAACCCTCCGCCTGATCTCCAATCAGTAGTGTGCCGTCCGTTAATTTAATGATGGGCCGCACGCGATGGAAACCGGACACGATGGTCGTGAACTTGATACTCGCTCTTCCTCTAAGATCGAAAAAATTGTTCCTGTCGCGTAAGGCGAAGCCACAAGGTTTTTCACACAATCCGAAGAAGGTGCGGGGCAGGTTTGCACCCCTGCCAACGGCGATGACAATGTTCCTGCCGTCTCCATATAGTTGAAGGTCGACGTTTGGCGTCGTGATCGAATTCTGAGTCAGAGGCAGTCGCGTCTCATTTTGCAGGGTCATACTGAACAACAGTTGTGGTGCCGGAGGCTGGATTCCGCCCCG
>QHXD01000613.1:0-1005 GCA_003223895.1 Acidobacteriota bacterium | reverse complement strand
ATCATCTTACCTCCGCTGAGAAGTTGTTAGGCTGATCAAGCCGGCCCTGCAACTATACTAGGCGGCTACCGATGTCCACCGATGTCCATGCGCCATGTCAAACAAGACCAAAAGGGATTCTCCTTTAGTTAAATCCGTTCTTGCCCTGGATAATTACCTGACCGAGCTCGAGCGTGTCGGGACCAGGATCAATTCAACGGATATGACATCCGATTTCGACGTTGAATACATTCAGAACCTCATGAATCGCTTCACGGAATGCGGCAAGGGCATTTCCGAGGAAGTGACCAACTTGTCCACGCACCTGCATGAAGCCCAGGCACGCGCGGAAGCCGTTGCGCAAGGAGTGTCGGGCCAGGCTGAGCTTTGGAACATTCGCAAGAATGAGCAAAATGAAAAATTGGAGAAATTCCACATTCTGGGTGAAAAAGTCCGCGAGCTGAATGCGGCCCTAAGCCAGTTTCGACGTCCGCAGGGACAGGGCGTGACGAATGAAGATCTGACGAATGAAGATCGCGAGAAGCTGAGATCGAACATCCCGGCCTTTGAGGCCCAGTTGGCCATCCTTATTGAAGAGCTGCAGGATTTGCGAAATTCCGCACGGGCTTCACGGATGAAGACTCTGGAGAAAAACGCCGAATCATTGACGCAATCGCTTCAAGCCGCCCGCAAGAAGCTTGGCGGTTTGAGTCCGTTAAAGACAGACGGCGGCGGTCAGAATTAGCGGCCTATCGACTATCCAATGTGCGGGTACCAGTCAGGCATTAAATGCGACTGCTAAGTATAAACCTCTTAAGAACGTGACGGTGACATTGCTCCTGATCTTCAGCACAGTGGCACATGAGAGTGACGTTGCCAGAGCGAGCCAGGAACTTGATTAAACGCAACCAGAAAAGCACGTGTTACATTATTCGTCGCCAGCGTGGTTCGTTGCGCGTAGCAAGAATCGCAAACCGCCGGGACTGTGAGGATGCGTGGCGATTTGGGAGCGCCCCAACAGCCCCA
>QHXD01000612.1 GCA_003223895.1 Acidobacteriota bacterium | reverse complement strand
GTTCGAATTGATCTTCTCGCTGTTTCCCCCGCGCGTTGTGCGCAGGCGGTCGATCATCCAAACCGGTTTCAACGTCCCGGCAACTTGAGCGGTTTGACCATGCGCGGTAAGCGTCCACACCAGCGTGCGATCGCCGAAATCCTTCGGCAGGACAACCTTGAATACATCCTTGTGGCGCCTCACCACGAAATGCGTCGGCTGGCCGCGATCGCCGTCGGGCTCGAAGTGATTGTCGGGCCCGACAGGGATGTCCACCTCTTCTTCGTAGTTCCGATTCATGTACCCGAACCACATGTTGTAAGAACCGTCGGGATTGACGTCATAGCCTTCGTACACCGGCGCGACGCCCTGTCCGGACCAATGGCGAACCTGTGCGAGCTGGCCGCCGGCGGGCTGGAACTGCATCAGCAAGATCAGAAGACCACCAATTGCAAACCCGGTGTTCATAGTGGGTGAATTATCCCACGGCTCCATTTTTCTGTCGCTTACTTCTGAAGCAGCGGGCGCAGGTCCCGGATGCTCTTCACGTTTTCCAGGTCCAGGGTTCTTTCGATGAGTTTCGCGGTGGCCGAAGCCCCCAGGACAGGTGTCATCAACTCCCGGGCTTTGGCGACGACTTGATCTCGCGTCATCGGGTTCTCTGCAGTGCCGAGCACAGCCTTGACGTCCTCGCTCAAGCGGGTCCCATCGGCGAGCACAATCGTGAGCAAGGGCGGCGCCGCGGGATCGAGCCGCACTTTAGCGCGGTGACGGAGAATTGCCGGATCCTGCATCCGCGGCTTGTCGTGAGCGGAACGGAACGTCGCGGTTTTATCGATCAGCATCACGGCGAGCATGTGCTGGATACAGACGTCCGGCATCTCCCGGTTATTGACGACGGATGTACGCGGATCCATGCGCACGATGACTTCCCGCACCTGGTCCGGTTCGATCGGGCGCTTCTTCAGCATGATTTCCAACGCGTCCAGAGGCGCCTGGATGGGAGTCCCGACGGTCCATTTCTTGATGCTGGTGCGCACGATCTCGTAGCGTTCGCCGAGCTTGTCGATCAGTGCGTTGGCATCGCCATGCGGAGCATTCGCGAGAAGGAAATTGTCATCGCCGGAAAGGATGTCATCCACTCCTGTCCAGCCGGCGTGAACCAGCAGCGCCGACGTGACACCGCTGCGTGCGGGCATGCCGCCGAAAGCGAAGCCTTTTTCGATATGATCCGAGTCGCGGTCCCACGCGGCAATACCGGAGGACTGCTGTGCGGTGTAATCGAGCAGCCATCGCATTTGTTGCGGATTCAGATTTGCCGCGCAGCCGGCAGCTGCGGCGGACCCGAAGACTCCGCCGATGCTGTGGGTGCTCTTGTGAGTGTTGAACACTCCGGGGCGCAAGGCGATGAGCATGCGAGCCCCAATGTCGTAGCCAAGCGTGACGGCCCTTGTGAACTGCGCTCCGGTGATGCCGAATTTCTCGCCGGTTGCGAGTGTTGCGGGCACCACGTTGCAGCCCGGATGCCATCCCGAAGGCCATGAGTCGTCAGTCTCGTCGGCATGAGCCATCACGCCGTTCGCGAGCGCTGCCTCAATCGGACCGCACAGAATATTCGAGGCGGCAATCGTCGACACTTTTTCGCCGCCGTAAGCACGTGCGAATTGGATCGCCGAGCGGCCGGGAGCCAGCTCGGAGCCCGAAATCATGGCTGCGAACGTGTCCAGGATGTGATGCTTTGCCTTCTCGAGAGCCTGGGCGGGCAGTGCGCGGCCCTGGGCCTCGCTCATATATGTACTGAGCCTGGTCATCACCGGACTGGGAGGGTCTCCGGCTATCCCAACTCGAGTGGGAAGCATCGTGGCTGCTATGGCGGCGCCTGCTCCCTGCAAGAGGCTGCGCCGCGTGAGGCGTCTGTCGTTTCTCATGGCTCTGTGCTCCTCGTTATTGGCCTACTCCTGCTCTTCATTTGGGGACTGCTTGCCAAGGGTATCTCCCTTCTCGCCGCCGAACAACATTTCCTGAATATGCAGAGGATCGGCTCCGTGGCTGTCAATTTCGGCTTTCACCTGTCCCGGGTGTGCGCTTAGCAACAGGATGCGAGTGCCCACTCGTATGGCTTCGGGAATAGAATGTGTCACGAACAGGACTGTGAACTTCGTTTCGTTCCACAGCTGCAGCAACTCTTCCTGCATCTTTGCGCGGGTGAGCGCGTCGAGCGCGGCAAAGGGTTCGTCCATCAGCAGGATCTTCGGCTCCATTGCCATTGCGCGCGCAATCGCGACCCGTTGTTTCATGCCGCCGGACAGAGTGTGAGGATAGCTGTTGGCAAACTTTGTCAGGTTTACCTTGTGAATGAAAAGCATCGCGCGGTCTTGCGCTTCACGGCGGGGCAACTTTCCGCTCGCGGTGAGCGCGAAGGTAATGTTTTCGGTGACGGTCTTCCAGGGCAGAAGCTGGTCGAATTCCTGGAATACAAACACGCGGTCGGGTCCGGGAGCGCTCACCGGCGTGCCATTGAGAAGGATTCGTCCTTCGACAGGAGGGATATATCCCCCAACAGCTTTCAGAATCGTCGACTTCCCGCAACCCGATGGCCCGAGGATGACGTAACGATCGGACTGGCCAACATTGAACGTGACGCGATCAACCGCCGTTACGAGCTGATCCCTGGTTCGGTACTGCAGAGTTACGCTCTCGACGGACAGGAGAATCATGCTAGCTGTCAGCTTCCGGGGACTGCATGAATGTCCGGGAAGAACAAATCCTTCCACGAGGCTGGGCGCGTCTTGATGGTCCCGGAATCGTGCATGAACTCGGCGTACTTCATGACGTTTTCCGGCGTCGTTGCGAACTTGACGCTCGGATCGCTGACGACTTCGAGAATCTCTTCAGGGGAGAATCCGCTCTCAGCAGTAGAAGCAAGCAAGAGATCGGCTGCAGCT
>QHXD01000611.1 GCA_003223895.1 Acidobacteriota bacterium | reverse complement strand
ACAGATCCGCCGGATCAAGGTCGATCCGCATTCACCGCCTTCGGTTCGCGGAGTCGCGCCGGTGAAGAATCAGAATGCTTTCTTCGACGCATTCGATATTAAGGATGGCGATAAAATGTTCCTCGCTCCCGCCAAACGCGTCACGATTTGGTAGTGATTGCTTCCAATGGCCATGGCGTCTCGCTGACCTCCGCCTTATAGGATCCGCGCTCTTCGGCGTCCTGCCAGCAGGACCAATGCATCGGGCCTTTCAGCGTCTTGACCAATTCGTCTCCTTCAATCTCATAGCCTTCCCACACCGCGTCGCCGCCCTGGACAGCGGAATCGAACGGGCTGACACCGGCTTGGTCGCGATGCACGAGCTTCCCGTTGCTGTTGACGATCAGGTTTCGATTCTTTTCGTTAAATTTTTGAAGCATGGCTCGCTCAGTTTAGTCGATGTTGAAAGAGTTCCCGATAGTAGAGAACACACTCGTCATAAACGGACGCAAGAGATTCGGGCACGGCCTCGAGCTTCGGCCGATAGGGTTGAAACGACGTGGACTGTTCGCCGGCCTGGTGCGGGTACTCCATCGAGAATGGGTTGGCGAATCTCCATGACCGCTAGTTCAATTCCGTGCGAACACCGCTTGTGACACTCCGCGACTGTTGTTTTGGCAGATCTTTAATGATGACGGGCTTTGGGGGCATAACCAACTGGAAGTGCACGCCTCGAACTGTTTCCCCGGGACGGATCCGGATTTCCATTTGTTCCGGAGAGGCGGCGTAACCCTTGGGTATCGTTTCGGGATCCACGCGCAGATGATAGACGCCGGGCGGCAATGATCCCAGCATGATGTTGCCCTGCACATCCGAATACGTGTCGCGTTCGTCATCCGCAATGACGCGTGCGTCCTGCATGGGTCTCTCGACGGGTTTGTCCGCGTTTTGGCTGTAGTCCAGATAGGTCACTTTTCCGGTCACACCGCCGGTGTGGACAACCGCGAAATTCTGCGTGTTGTCGCGATAAGGCAGAATGGCGATTTTCCGCGCGGCGTTATCCGCGAAAACCATGTCGGCGGGCACGTCCGCGAGATCCGCGCGCACACTGTGCGCCCCCGGCTTCACTTGATCGAAGCGGTACATTCCGTTCGCATCGGTTTGCACGGAAGTGTTCTCATCCAGCCACACAGTTACATCGGAAACGGGCGCGTCTTTCCCAGAATCGAATACGCCGTTCAGATCGGAATCATCATAAACGCGGCCCTCCAACCTGGCCGGAGCGGCCACGCTGATGCGGCCATCCACGTCTTGACGAACCTCCTGACGGTCTACTACCCGGCCTCCGATGACGAAGCTCAGCATGTGAGTGCCGCGTTCTCCCGAATATGTCAACTGCAGCCGGTGGCCGCCAGGCAGCTTGAGCGTCAGTCCCAAGACGGGAACGTAGTAGCCCCGCTTCCTCTGAAGATCGACCAGACGGTCCATGCCAACGCGCATTCTTCCGCGGGCGGTTAAATCGAGAAGCCACTCGGCGCCGTACCGGTTTAGGCTCCGTGGTTGGAGTTGGTCATGCACGCTGACATGGCCTCTCGGGCCTAGATCTTTGTCCAGCGAAGCGTTGAGGTTCCGCGTGGATGCTTTGCCGAATCCAATTGCCGAATACGAAGCAATCGCGAAGAATTCCTGACATTCAGCAGAGTCGCCGAGTATTGGGACAATTGAAACCTGCCGGCTGGCGTTCCAGCATCGTCCAGGACCGATGTGAAATAACTGAGCCGGAGCTTCCGCAAGCCGGGGAGCGCGCCGCTGGCGCCGTAGTTGAAGCCGCGCGCCACGGCGGGATTGCCCGCAAGATATTCGCGCCGATTGACGCTGCCGAACAAGCTGAGATTGGAGAACGGTTGCACTGTCATCGACAGTCTTTTCGCGGATTGAGCATTAAATTGGGATTCTTCTCGAGCCGTCAGAAAATTCTTACCATAGCGGTCGATCTGGGCGGTAATGGAGATTGCCTTGATCGGACTGAACGTGTCGGAAAAACTCAGGCCCGTTGCCATGCCTTGAACGGGCGTCTTCGACGCAGATTCGACCGCCAGCGGTGCGAGATCCGGCGCTGCTTCGGAAGCGAGCGGCTTGACAAGTATCGTTCGAAGACTGAAGCCGGAAAATGTTCCGGCCACTGCCTGGAGACGGAATTGGTTTCTGGCAACCGTCTTCACAAACCCGGCGCCCGCGGCCGTGCCTTTTCGTTCAGGGCCCGCGAAGCTGGTTGCCCCGAATGAAAGTTCGCCCTTCACGTCTCGTTTCCGCAGACCTGCGCCAAGGATCGTCGAATCATATTGCGCGACGCCCGGACCGCCCAGCGACGCGCGAATCTGGCCGGCGGCGCGGCCGGCGTACACGTTCGCTTCGAATGCCTTCAACGGCGCGCCGTAACCGATGCCACGGACCGAGGCAAGCAGCGAATCGATACCGCTGATGGCCGTTTGATCGCCCATCGTGACCGTCCGATGGCGGCTGAGATTTGCGATCATATTGCCTTGCCGGAATCCGACGGATTTTCCGGTTCCGCTGAGCAGAATATTGGTGTTCAGCGGCACGCCGCCCGCCAATGCGTCGCCGTGAAGCGTTGCGTACTGTCCGGTATTCCCAGCCACTGTGGTCATGCCGGCGGAATAATCGAACTCCGAGAGACCCAACCCGGAAGCCGAAGGAAGAGTCGAAGATCCGCCGGACGGGTCGATATGAAGAATGTTTTGGTCTTGATCCTGCCGGACGTCGACCGCCAACAACGGGATCAAGCCGCTTAGCGGGAACAGCACTTCTTCAATCGGTTCGGTGATTGTGATCTGCTTGAAGTTTCGCAATTGTGCCGCGACGATTGGTCCGAAGCGGATTTCTCCCGTTCCTCCATCGTAGGTGGCTTCCGCGCCCGCGCCGCGCCGCACCCGGAGGCCGTTGACATCCGGCGCAACCTCGACACTAAAACCGAGCGCGCGGGCTACCGGCACGAGTGGCAGGAATAAGTCGCCGCCAATCCGCTCTGCTGGGCGCGGCAGCGCCACGGGCGTTCCACTGACAATGACCATCCAGTCGGCGGTCTGCCCACTCGCCAATACCACCACCGTCAGGATAGCCGCGCCCACAGCGAACAGCATTCCTGTGCGAAAGAGCAGCATCGTCTCATTCACGCTTTGAAGGAGCCGAAATCTCCACCGATCGCTTCAACGCCTGTATCGGGCGGCCGTCGTGGAAATCGATCTGCGCTTCCATCTCGTATTGCCCGGGTGGCAACGGATTCCGAATGACCAGAGTTTCATTTGTTGTCGCCGCCGGGAGCAGCACTGTCGCTTCGACGTTTTTCTCCACGATGATTTCTTGCTGGCCCGAACGGACGAACCAACTGATGTACGGGCGGAGATAAAAAGTGCCTGCGTTCTTCAACTGGCACGTGAGCCGCATGCCACGGGCATCCGTGACAAGCTGAAAATCGGCGGCCTCGCCTTGGCGTGTAACAGGCTGCACGATCACATAGAGCGTGACGACATACCGGAACCGGAAGAACACCAATCGCTCCTTGGCCGGCGGGCGCTCCTGAACGAATATCCCCGACCTGTAGACACCAGGACGCGTTCCAGGCGGAACGTTCGCCGTCACGCGAACCATCCGTTGTTGGCCCGAGTTGATGGTGAGATCGCTAGGACTAAATGTGATCCACGATGAAGCGGATTCGGGCTGCGTTCCGGCGTCGAAATACTTCATCGATGTGTCGGGCTCAATCGTCCAATCGGTCAGGCTCATGATGAGTCTCCCCCGAACGTCGGTGTCCGAAGGCGGCGACTCGATCATGAACGACGCCGTTTTTGATTTTCCTGGAACACCCTCGATCTCCAGGCGCGCGGGGCGAAGACCCAGGCCGACGGTCTGGGCCTCGCTTTTTGCCGGGAATGCTCCGGCAATGGACACCAGTAACAGCGTTCGCATCAGGCGATACACCGGGACTCCTTTATGGCGCGGCGATGGTTAAAGTGATTGTGCTCGAGAAGGAGGTGTTGGGCGTAAAGAACTGGGGCAGTGTGGCGACGCCGAAAAACACGCTGATGTAGTTATTGGTTGTCGAAATATTGCCTTGCTTGCTGATACGCGAACCGCTCAGGACCTGCACGCCGGCCCCCGTGATGTTATTGAGTGTCTTGGTGAAAGCCGGCGTCAAACCGTTCGTAGGCGTTGGCCACGTCGAAGCATCGAAACCGGACGCGATCGCATCGGTGCGGGCGCCGCTGTTGGCCACATTGGCGCCGGTCAATGTGATGGACGTGATTCCGAATCCGATGTCGGTTAGCGCAATCGGGTTGCCTCCGTCGTCGCTGCCGCCTCCACTGATACTCAGCGTGCTGGCTGAAGCGGTGATGTTGTACGCCTTGTTGCTGCGGAGCCGGACTTCGACCGGAGTACTTGTTGTGAGTGTGTTGTTGTTCGCGGGAGTCAGCGCACCCAGAGCGACCGCGCTGCTCAGAGTTGTCTCCGATGTATTGGTTAAAGAGACCGCTACGGGGTCAGATCCCGAAACTGTTATTGTGCCGCTGGTCTGGGCGAAGGCGGCCGGGGCGAGTATCGCCACGGGCGCCGATCAGCAGTTTTCTGAACGAAACCATGATGGTTCCTCCTTTGTTGGTGAAGTACGCAGTGAAAAATCGTTTCTTATTGGCCATTTTTGATTGTCAGTGTCAGCGTTCCGGAAAATGTTGCGGGTGTAAAAAACTGGCCCAACAGCCCGAAGGTGATCGTGACTGTAATGGCGTTGTTGGGGGTACTCGTGCTTTCGTTACTTGCGATCCTCGGGCCACTCAGAATCTTGATACTCGGGTTGGCGATGATGTCCGCAAGCGTTGCCTTCCCCGAGCCGATGCCCGTGTACGGTGTGAGGCC
>QHXD01000610.1 GCA_003223895.1 Acidobacteriota bacterium | reverse complement strand
GCTATCGGCTGGACTTCCTTGTGGCTGCGATGGTTGTGGTGGAGGTAAAGCCATCGATGCACTGCTACCTATCCACCAGGCTCAGATGCTCAGTTACCTGAAGCTTGGCGGATGGAAGCTGGGACTGCTCATCAACTTCCATGTTCCTTTACTACGAGAAGGTATTAAGCGCGTCATATTCGGTCTTGAGGAACCGCCAGAATCGGTGGCAACATCCCACCGGTAGATTTATAAACTTTCTCTGCGTCTCTGCGGTAAGTTCCTTTTTGTGCATCCGTTCTCTCCTCTATCTTCTTTCCCGCAGGGTTTAGCCGTGAAATCGCTTAGTCGAACCGATTTTTCGGTTAGTCCAGTCGTAAAAACGGTTAGTCCAGTCGATTTTTCGCTTAGTGCAACCGATTTTTCGCTTAGTCCAGTCGATTTTTCGCTTAGTCCAGTCGTGAAAACGGTTAGTCCAGTCGCAAAACCGGTTACTCCAATCGATTTTTCGCTTACTACAGCGGAGGCAATAAGAAGACTCGCCTGAAGACAGGGGAGTGTCTGTGCTTCAAAATGTAGTCGCGGGCTTTAGCCCGCGTTCCCGGCGTTTTCGCGAAAACTCCACGAACGCGGGCTAACCAAAGCCCGCGACTACACTTGAGGCACGCGCAATTCATCCACATGTTCTTGACCGCTCAAAACCGGCGCATATATAGACCGCCGCTAGAGTAAGAGCCAACCGCTCGATTCAAGTTCTACGAAGACTTTATTCCCCAAATCCGGACTTATCCGGATGCAGTCTTAACATTCGCCTCCCTATACTTCGCCTATGACCTCCGAAAATAGTCTCGCTCTCAAGCGCACGTTCATGGCACACGAACGAACGCTCATGGCCTGGATCAGAACGTCTACTTTCCTGATCACCTTCGGGTTCACCATCTACAAGTTCTTCGCATATCTGGTTGATGCTGATGACACTCCTCTGGCAGGCAGTATGGTGGGCCCGCGGGAATACGCATTGGCTATGATCAGCATTGGTCTTGTCACGCTCGCCCTTGCAGCCGTCCACTACAAGAACAGTCTGCAGTTGCTGGAACAGGAATTTGGCGAAAAATACAGGTCACTGGCGGGAGCAATCGCGATGGTTGTCTCTTTCCTGGGTTTGGGCGTTCTGATTGTCGTGCTGCTTCGCCAATGAACAGGCACTTATGCATAAGCTGCTTCCGCCAGTCTGCTTGACCTACCTCCCGCCGAAGGAAAGGGAGTTCGGTTCTGAAGCCGGCTCCCTCGTCCGACGGCACACCCGGCAGTGAATTTCCGCACGTCTGTAGGCCATCGTCTTTTCCTGCTGGTGGCTTGCCAGACGGCAATCGCTGCACTGCTGGTTTTGACAGCGATGCGGGCCACTTCACAGTTGCGGTCCCACTACCGCCACATGTATGACTTCCAACTGCTCAGCATTGCTGCCACAGCCGACGCCATGAAGGAAGCAGCGACGCTCGAAACCGGCGCCAGATCTCCCGAGTTGGAGGCCTTCTACCGCCGTTATAGGGCAGACTGGGAAACTGCGTCCGGCACTGCTCCTGATGCAATTCGATTTCGGAAGGATTTGATAGACGCCGGCGAGTCCGATATGGCCCGGCTGGAAAGCGAAGTCCTCGCGGATTTCAAAAGATCCCTCCAGTCGGGAGATGCGCAAAACATTAGAGAAGATCTGGCGGCCTTGTACACCGTCAACGTGAAATATGCCGATTTCGAAAACCAGAACGCGATGAAGCGCATCGCTAACGGCCGCGCCTGGTTACTTACGATTGGAATCGCCGGCGTAGCCGTGACGCTGTTTCTTGGCCTGCACGTCCGTCGTGCCATTGCACCCCGAATCAGGCGGCTCGTGACGTCTGTGGGCCGTTTCCAGGAGTTCGGTAAGCATGAAAGAATTTGCGATACCGGCAAGGATGACATTGCGGTACTGGCCAATGCATTGGATGCCGGCTTTTCCGCAATTGAAACACGCGAGCACGATCGCGAGAAGTTTCTGTCTATCGCTGCGCATGAACTCAAAACCCCGCTGACCTCCATCCAGGGATACGCGTCTCTGCTCGTCACTCATCCGCCACCTGTGTCCGACATCTATCGCGCGCTCGAAATCATCAACCGGCAATCCTGGAGATTAAGCCGATTGATTGAGGCGTTGTTCCTGGCGCTGCGGGCACGATCCGGGGCCCTGCGTTTTGAACCGAGTCCCTTCAACATGTCAGAGTTGGTTCGGCGTGTGCTGCGGGAGATGGAACCGTTCCTGTCGAAGAGAACATTTTCATCGCGGATCGAGGAGAACGTCTCAATTCTGGGAGACGAAGCACTGCTGGAACACGCCCTCTGGTCCCTGCTCACCTGCGCCTCCGCTTATTCACCGGAAAATACTTCCGTGCAGGTTGCCTTTTATGCAGTCCAGCACTGCGCCACTCTGACCGTTGACATCAGCGGCTCGGATGTTTCGCTACCGGAAGTCCAGGAACTGTTTATGCCCTTCCGGTCTGTAGAGTACGAAACGGGCAGGGGCATTCGCTCTGCAATCGGGCTCTACCTGTGCCGCGAGATCGTGCGTGTCCATAACGGCAGCTTGCTCGTGCAACAAGTGTCTGAAGAGCGGCCGGAATTCGTGATGGAGTTGCCGGCATGAGCAGAAAGGTTTGCCGCGACACTGTTCTGGTGATCGATGATGACGCGGATTTCCGCGCTCTGATTGAAACGATCGCAGAACTCAGCATGGTTCCGATGCTGCAGGCGCCGGATTGCCGCAAAGGACTGAAGATTCTGGAACGCGAGCACGGCAGAATCAAGATGGTCTTTCTGGACTACTTCATGCCCGGAATGGAGCCGGTGAAATGCGCCGCCGCCATCATCGCAAAAACAGGGCCGTCGGTTCCTGTCGTGCTTGTCACCGCAGCCGTCAATCCGGGCGCCAGGGCTGCCGAACTAAAAATCAGCCGTTGGATCTCCAAACCCGTTGAGGCATCGGTCCTTAAAAGTCTTCTCTGTAGCGGTGGGCCGTGACCGCCGGCGGTCGTAGAAGACTGGCATGAGCCGCGGCTCAAAGTGAAAGATGAAAGTAACCGCCGACCGGATCTAAAAGACTTACGGCGTCACTTTCGTTACAGGTGTGAACGAATTGGCAGGCGCGACAATTCCCCTCCTAAGTTAGGAGGGGTGGCTGCGCCATTAAGAAGAATGTCGCGAAGCCACCGAAGGAGGCGCAGACGGGGTGGTTCCCAAGCAAAACCTTGCAACGAGCGGCGTTGGAACCACCCCGCCT
>QHXD01000609.1 GCA_003223895.1 Acidobacteriota bacterium | reverse complement strand
CTGGACGAGCCGACGAGCTCTGTAGATGTCGATACAGAAGCCGCCAGTCTGGAAGCGACGCAACGATTGATTCGCGGAAGAACGGCGCTCATCATTGCGCATCGGTCTAGCACTCTAACCAATTGCGACCTCATTATGAAAGTGGAAGACGGCCAGGTATACCTGTTACGTAGAAAGCCTTCAGGAGTCGCCGTTTAACCGAATCCACATGTTTAAACTGGCAAACGGGCACACGGATCGGCACTCATGCTGCTGCGTGAGGCGCCAGGGAACGGAGGCCTATGAGATGTTCGCTATCAACCGTGCTGCCACTGCTTAGATCATCAAGCGGCGGTTCCCGGCGGCGCCCATGATCAGATTTCCGTGTGGAGCCCACTTCCCGCTTTTTCAGTTTCATCGATCCTGACCCGGTCATACCGTAGGAAATTCGAAGAAGCTCGACGGGGGCAAATCAGAATGGTTTTCAAACGTATAGCATTGTTGGCGGCATGGATGACGCTCGCCATCACGGGTTTCGCAGACACCCTAAAACTTAAGAATGGACGTCAGATTTCGGGCACATTCGAAGGCGGAACCTCCAGAATTGTCCGATTCCGATCCGATTCTGGCGTTCAGGAATACGATATTCTTACCGTGTCTGCGGTTTTGATTAGCAGTACTTCCACAACGAATGTTGTAGCGGAACAGGCCCGGAACACGCCGGAATATTCATTCGGGCCGGCAGAAGAGCGCCTCATACGAGAGTGGTTCTCGACGCAGTCGAACTATAGCAACCTTCCTCCCGGTTTGGCCAAGCGTGACAACTTGCCGCCCGGCCTTCAGCGTCAGCTTCAACGGAACGGAACCTTGCCGCCGGGGCTTCAAAAGCGCGTTCAACCCTTACCGCTTGGGTTGGAACAGCAACTGCCGCCCATTATGGTCGGGATGCGCCGCGTTGTTCTCTCGGGTAACGTAATTCTTTTGGAAGCAGCGACTGCAAAGATCGTTGACCTGATACGCGACGTGTTTTGATATCGGCGACATCGGGTTTCCGCAGGCAAAAAAGAACAGAGCACAGAGCGCTTTGTCTGTGCTAACCGCGATACCGTAGACGTGGCTGCCGAGATGCGGGACGTCGTGATGACCGATACGGGGACAGGAGCATTGGCCGCCAAAACGGTGAGCGTTACTTGCGCTCGAGGACGTGAATGTAGATTTCAGTCGCTCCTTCCTTTTCCGTACGCTGCTCTTTGAGGACGGCGGTTTTGCTCGTGAGGGCCCATCCCTTGAAATCCGGAACGGAACCGGGATCCGTTGCCGTAACCTCCAGCAATTCGCCTGGCTGCATCTGATCGATTTCCTTCTTTGCCTTCACGATCGGCATCGGACACTTGGCGCCTCGAACATCCAGCTTTCTCATGTTCTCCGTTTCAATGTTGTGCGCTTGCGGCACACGCGTTTTTACCCAATTCCCACTGCACCATAAGATCGGCATCGATTGTGGAGTTTCCGAGATTCACGTCAATAATCCGTGCGTATTCGGGCGGGGGCGTTCGAACAGCCTGCAGCATCATTTCTGAAAACCTATTCGGGTCGTGTACCTTGAACTCCGGAAGATCGTGCCGCAACTGTCCAAGCCGTGCTGCGACGACGTCATTTGGATCAATCTCCGTCATGTCGGAGTAGTGCGCAGGAAGCACTAAGGTCGAATCGGACAACGTGCCGAGCCGGTCCTTTAGCGTGTCGAAGAGATCCAGGGACCACTCGACGACCTGACCGCCGAGATCGGGACGTCCTACGGATTTCGTGAAGAGCGTGTCTCCACTCAGGAGATATCGCCCGGCAGCAAGAAAGCAAAATGAGTTGGGAGTGTGTCCAGGCGTGGCTATCGCTTGAAACAAGATTTTTCCGACGCGGATACTCTCGCCTCCCTTCATGCTGGTGTGATCGGCTCCGAGTCGCTCCGCCAGCGAGCGGCTTCCGCTTACGTGATCGGCGTGAACGTGCGTATCGAGAACGTGAACCTTTCGGACGCCGGATTGTTCAAGGAAAGATGCGTACACGTCGATCGCACGTGACGGATCCACGACAATCGCATCGCCCTCCGAAAGAATGGCGTAGGACAGGCAACCCTTCCCGCGACGATTGAATTGCCAGATCTCAAAATCGCCTTCCTCGTCTCGTGGCCGAGGCACTTTTAGCGGCTCGAGGTACTCGCCGTAGGCGATCATTCCGCCGATGAGGTTGCGCGCCGGGATGCCCGCACCTCGCAGGATGTCTGCAACCATTTCAGACGAACCTCCTTTGGCGCAGACGACCACGACTTCGTGTGCCGGTACCCGCTCGATCGCCGCTTGTTCGTCTTCGATGAAATCAAAATAGGGAACATGAATGATCTCGAAACCAGCGCGGCCTTCGATTTTCCAGTTCCCGAACTCGTCGTCGTTTCGGACATCGAGCAGCGTCGGCCGCCGGCCTGAGTCGATTTTCGCGAGCAGTTCCTTGACGTCTATCTCAGTGGCGGTGGACATGATGCAGGCCTCACACAAACAACGTGACTTTCGAACGGCTTGCGTCAGCCATGTAGGTGGCGACGCCGCCATACTCTAGATTGTCGATCAGCTGTTCTTTCGAAACGCCCATGACATCCATGGACATGGTGCAGGCAATGAATTTCACGCCAAGATCCTTCGCAACTTCCATGAGTTCTTCCAGCGTCGCGATCCCTTTATCTTTCATCATCGATCGCAGCATCGACGCGCCGATGCCGAAGAAATTCATTCGCGATGCCCCAAGCTCCATCGAGCTGGATGGAGTCATGATCGCGAACATTTTTTCTTTGAGAGTCCGGTCGTGAGGCGCCGCTCCACCCTTCTTCTTGAGCGCGCACAGTCCCCAAAACGTAAAGAACATTGAGGTTTCCAAACCGGCAGCGGCAGCCCCGGTGGCGATT
>QHXD01000111.1:908-3303 GCA_003223895.1 Acidobacteriota bacterium | reverse complement strand
CTGGAAGCGATGAGCAATACGATGCTGGTGAATTCCAATGGAGGGACATCCACGCTTGGCTCTATTGCTTCGATTAACGAACTACCCGGCCAGACCGAAGTCATCCGCGAGAATCTCCAACGCGACGTTCAAGTCACAGCACGCCTTGAAGGCGTGGATCTCGGTACCGGTGTTGCCGCAGTGCAAAAGACCGTCGCCGATTTGAAGCTGCCTCGGGCGATTCGCGTCGACTACGGCGGAACCTACAAGGAGCAGCAGAAATCGTTCAGGGATCTCGTCGTTGTTCTCCTGCTCGCCGTTGTGCTCATTTTCCTCGTGCTGCTGTTCGAATTCCGATCGTTCACGGCGCCCGTTGCAATTCTGTCATCGGCGCTCCTTTCAACTTCAGGAGTCTTCCTGGCTCTCCTGATCACTCGAACGGAGTTCAACTGATCATGGTGATCGGCATCGTGGCGAAGAACGGTATTCTCCTGCTGGACGCCAATCAGAAATTCCGTGCCGCAGGGATGCCTCCCGACGAAGCCATCATCCAGGCGGGACGCCGGCGGCTGCGACCCATCGTGATGACAGCCCTTGCAGCGGTCGCGGGGATGCTGCCCCTGGCCCTCGCTCTCGGCGCCGGTTCGCAGATGCTTCAGCCTTTGGCGATCGCAGTCATTGGCGGCATTCTGATCTCAATGGTTCTGTCATTGATCATCACCCCCGCGATGCAGTTCTACCTCGAGAACAAGAGAGAGGCCTAAAAGAAAGGGGAATTAGCCGCCAATGACGCGAATGACGCGAATGGGCGCATAAGAAATCGTTGATGCGCCCATTCGCGTCATTAGCGTCATTGGCGGCTATTCCCCTTGCCCTTGAAAAATTTCCCTCCGGGCATAACCTTCAGAGCATGAGTACCAGTATTCTCGATGCCTATTCGGAAGCGGTCATTGCGGCTGCGGAGCGCGTGAATCCGTCGGTGGTGAATATCGAGGTTCATCAAAAGGATAAGCGTGCGGGTTCGGGTTCCGGCTTCATCTTCACGCCGGACGGATTCATTCTCACCAACAGTCATGTTGTTCACGGTGCGAGCAGAATCGAAATCACGCTGTCGGAGGGACAGAAGTACCAGGCGGATAAGATCGGGGATGATCCCGATACGGATCTCGCAGTCGTGCGGATCACGGCGCCCAATCTTGTTCCTGCCGCACTCGGCGATTCGCAAGCGGTTCGAGTGGGCCAGCTCGTCATCGCGATCGGAAATCCATACGGTTTCCAGTGCACCGTAACGTCCGGGGTGATCAGCGCACTTGGGCGCTCCCTGCGATCGCAGTCGGGCCGCCTGATTGATAATGTCTTTCAAACTGACGCGGCACTAAATCCCGGTAATTCGGGCGGGCCGCTGATTACATCGCATGGCGAAGTCATTGGCGTGAACACCGTGATTTTGCCCGCGCAGGGAATTTGCTTCGCGATCGCCATCAATACTGCAAAGTTCGTTGCAGGCCGCCTGATCAAGGATGGAAAGATCCAGCGTGGATTTATTGGCGTCGCCGGACAGAACGTGCCGGTTCACCGCGCTCTGGTGCGCGGTCACCATTTGGAGGCCGGAAGCGGCATTTTCGTTGTCGGCATCGAGCAGAACAGCCCTGCCCAACGCGCCGGATTGCATGAAGGCGACATCATTGTAGGCTTCGGCGACCGCCCGGTAGCCGACATCGACGCCCTTCATCGTATGCTCACCGATCACCAACTCGATGTAAATACAGCACTTACGATTTTGCGAGGGACCGAAAAGCTGGTATTGCGGGTGGTTCCGTCCCTGCTATAGATTCTAAACACCGCACTATGCGAGTTCTAATCGTCGAGGACGACACTGATTCACGTGAAATGCTGAGACTCCTGCTCGAGCAGGACGGCCATGAGGTTACATGTGCGACAAATGGCCGTGAAGGGCTGGATTCCCTGAGCGATAGCACGTTTTCGGTGATCATTTCAGATTGGCTCATGCCGGAACTGGACGGCATCGAACTCTGCCGCACCGTTCGGGCGGCAGATATGCCGAACTATTGCTACATCATTCTTCTTACAGCCCTTAGGGGCAAAGACCGCTATCTCGAAGCGATGGACGCCGGCGCGGATGATTTTGTTACAAAACCTTACGATCCTGAGGAATTGAGAGCTCGGTTGATGGTCGCCGAGCGGATCGTTCGACTCCAGGAACATGTCAGGAGGCTCGAAGGTGTTTTGCCGACCTGCATGTATTGCAAGAAAATCCGAGATGATCACAACGTTTGGGTCGGGATCGAACAGTACATCACACAGCGCACAGAAGCTTCCTTCAGCCACGGCGTTTGCCCCGAGTGTTACCAGGCCGTTGTCAAGCCCGAACTCGACCGTATCCGCGCCAAATAGG
>QHXD01000111.1:386-878 GCA_003223895.1 Acidobacteriota bacterium | reverse complement strand
CTGCCCTCTTGTTGCAATTCCTGCCCTCTCGCTATGATTAATAGATGCGTGAAAAATTTTTGAAGAACGAGACGCTCTCCGTCGTGGAGACGTTGGATAGCCGCCTGCTTCTCCGCGTTTTGACCGACTTCAGGAAAGGCGATTTCAGCGCGCGGTTGCCGGTGGAGAGCACCGGAGTTGCCGGGAAGATCTACGACACCGTCAACGAGATCATTGCCCTTAATGCCGGCTTGACCAAGGAACTCGAACGAATCAGCACCGTCGTCGGCAAAGAAGGCAAGATCAAGCATCGCGCCGCGCTTTCCGGCGCCACCGGAGGCTGGGCGGACTGTATCGATTCCGTGAATGGCCTTGTCGGGGATCTGATTCAACCGATCACGGACGTATCCCGCGTCATCGGAGCGGTTGCGAAAGGCGATCTTTCGCAAACCATGGATCAGGAAGTGGAAGGCCGATCTCTAACGGGAGAGTTCTCCAGAACGGCCAAGACCG
>QHXD01000111.1:0-217 GCA_003223895.1 Acidobacteriota bacterium | reverse complement strand
CAACGGCCGTCGCGAAGGGCGATCTGTCCAAGAAGATCACGGTGGACGTCCGCGGCGAAATCCTCGAGCTGAAAAACACTATCAATACAATGGTGGACCAGCTGAATTCGTTCGCATCGGAAGTGACGCGCGTGGCGCGCGAAGTGGGAACGGAAGGGAAACTGGGCGGCCAGGCCGTGGTGAAGGGCGTCGGCGGAACCTGGAAGGATCTCACCGA
>QHXD01000110.1 GCA_003223895.1 Acidobacteriota bacterium | reverse complement strand
CTGAAGAACACCATCAACATCATGGTGGACCAGCTCAATTCATTCGCATCGGAAGTGACGCGGGTGGCGCGCGAAGTGGGAACGGAAGGCCGGCTGGGCGGCCAGGCCGATGTGAAAGGCGTCGGTGGAACCTGGAAGGACCTGACCGATAGCGTGAACTTCATGGCCGGCAACCTGACGTCGCAGGTGCGAAACATTGCGGCGGTCACGACGGCTGTCGCGAAGGGCGACCTCTCCAAGAAGATTACGGTCGATGCGCGCGGTGAAATTCTCGAGCTGAAGAACACCATCAACACCATGGTGGACCAGCTCTCTTCGTTCGCATCGGAAGTGACGCGCGTGGCGCGCGAAGTGGGAACGGAAGGAAAACTGGGAGGCCAGGCCGATGTGAAAGGCGTCGCAGGAACGTGGAAGGACCTGACCGACAGCGTGAATTTCATGGCCGGCAATCTGACGGCTCAGGTGCGAAACATCGCGGAGGTCTCAACCGCCATTGCGAAAGGCGACCTGTCCAAAAAGATTACCGTCGATGTGAAAGGTGAAATTCTCGAGCTGAAAAACACGATCAACACAATGGTGGACCAGCTCAACTCGTTCGCATCGGAAGTGACGCGCGTGGCGCGCGAAGTGGGAACGGAAGGCCGCCTGGGAGGCCAGGCCGACGTGAAAGGCGTTGCAGGAACCTGGAAGGACCTGACCGACAGCGTGAATTTTATGGCCGGCAACTTGACGGCTCAGGTGCGAAACATCGCGGAGGTCTCCACTGCAAT
>QHXD01000109.1 GCA_003223895.1 Acidobacteriota bacterium | reverse complement strand
CCGACAGCGTGAACTTCATGGCTTCGAACCTGACCAACCAGGTGCGAAACATCGCGGCGGTCACGACGGCGGTGGCGAACGGCGACCTGTCGAAGAAGATTACGGTCGACGCGCGGGGTGAAATTCTCGAGCTGAAGAACACGGTCAACACGATGGTGGACCAGCTCAACTCGTTCGCATCGGAAGTGACGCGCGTGGCGCGCGAAGTGGGAACGGAAGGAAAGCTGGGCGGCCAGGCCGATGTGCGAGGCGTAGCGGGAACGTGGAAGGACTTGACCGACAGCGTGAACTTCATGGCTTCGAACCTGACCAACCAGGTGCGAAACATCGCGGCGGTCACCACGGCCGTGGCGAAGGGCGACCTCTCCAAGAAAATTACAGTGGACGTCCGCGGCGAAATTCTCGAGCTGAAAAACACGGTCAATACGATGGTGGACCAGCTCAACTCGTTCGCATCGGAAGTGACGCGCGTGGCGCGCGAAGTGGGAACAGAAGGAAAGCTTGGAGGCCAGGCCGAAGTGAAGGGCGTGGCCGGCACATGGAAGGATCTCACGGACAACGTGAACCTGATGGCTTCGAACCTGACCAACCAGGTGCGAAGCATTTCCAAAGTCGTGACCTCGGTCGCGAACGGCAACCTCAAACGCAAACTCGTTCTGGAAGCGAAGGGCGAAATCGAACAGCTGGCCGAAACCATCAACGAGATGATCGACACGCTGGCGACTTTCGCCGACCAGGTAACGACAGTGGCCCGCGAGGTGGGTTTCGAAGGAAAGCTGGGAGGCCAGGCGAACGTGCCGAACGCGGCCGGAACCTGGAGAGACCTCACGGACAATGTGAACCGGATGGCGTCGTCACTTACGTCGCAGGTGCGCTCCATCGCAGACGTGGCCACGGCCGTGACCAAGGGCGACCTCTCACGATCCATTACAGTGGACGCTGCAGGCGAGGTGGCAGCTCTCAAAGACAACCTCAATGAAATGATTCGCAACTTGCGCGAGACCACCAAAAGAAACACCGAGCAAGACTGGCTCAAAACCAACCTGGCCCGATTCACTCGATTGCTGCAGGGCCAGCGCGATCTGCTGGCAGTTTCGAAGCTCATTCTTTCGGAACTCGCGCCGCTGGCAGGCATCCAGCACGGTGTCTTCTATATAAATGACGCCACCGAAGGTGAGCCCGATCTCCGGCTGCTGGCCAGCTACGCCTTCAATACGCGAAAGCACATCATTACGCGAATCCGCGCTGGTGAGGGCCTGGTTGGGCAGGCTGCGTTCGAACAGCAGCGGATCCTGCTGACGGAAGTGCCCGGGGAATACGTTCAGGTCACTTCCGCGCTCGGGGAAGCGGCTCCGGTGAATGTCATCGTGCTGCCGGTCCTGTTCGAAGGCCAGGTGAAAGCCGTCATCGAGCTGGCCTCGTTTCAGCGTTTCAACGATATTCACATCACGTTCTTCGATCAGCTCACCGAGATCATCGGCATCATGCTGAATACGATCACCGCAACGATGCGAACGGAAGAACTCCTGAAACAGTCGCAATCTCTCGCTACCGAGCTGCAGTCACGGCAGGCGGAGCTGACTGAAACCAACCTCCAGCTTCAGCAACAGGCGAAAACGCTCCAGGAATCGGAAGAGCGATTGAAAGCGCAGCAGGAAGAGTTGCAGCAGACAAACGAGGAGCTGGAAGAAAAAGCGCGATTGCTGTTCCAACAGAACAAGGAAGTGGAACGCAAGAATGCCGAGATCGAGAAGGCTCGCGCTTCGCTGGAAGAAAAGGCATCCCAGCTTGCATTGACCTCCAAGTACAAGTCGGAATTCCTGGCCAACATGTCGCACGAGCTCCGCACGCCACTCAACAGCATGCTGATCCTTTCGCGGCTGCTTGCGGACAACGAGGAAGGCAATCTGACACCTAAACAGGTTGAATATGCGCAGACCGTCCATTCGTCGGGCGACGAGTTGCTGGCACTGATCAACGAGATTCTGGACCTGGCAAAGATCGAGTCGGGCACGATGGAGCTCGAGAACAGGCGTGTTCCGATCGACGATTTTCGAGAGTACGTCGAAAAGAATTTCCAGCCTGTCGCGCAGAACAAAGGGCTGACTTTGGAAGTGGAGGTTCTCAAGAACACGCCGAAAGCAATGTTCACGGATCAGCAGCGACTTCAGCAGATCCTGAGGAATCTCTTGTCGAATGCGTTCAAGTTTACGCATGAAGGCGGTGTGACGTTGAGGATCCAGGCCGCGGAAAAAGGCTGGACCCCCGGCCACAGCGTGTTGGACCACACAGACCAGGTGGTCGCGTTCTCCGTGATTGACACGGGAATCGGGATTCCTGCGGACAAGCATCGGATTATCTTTGAAGCGTTCCAGCAGGCCGATGGAACCACGAGCCGCAAGTACGGTGGAACGGGACTTGGACTTTCCATCAGCCGCGAGCTCGCACACTTGCTGGGTGGAGAGATACGGGTGACCAGCGAGCCCGACGAGGGAAGCACATTTACGCTGTATTTGCCCCGCAAGGGCAAAACCCCTGCACCCGCGGGAGACGTCAGGCGCGAAGCGAGTGAGGCCGGCAAGGGCGCCACCGCGCCTGAAACCCCAGTGACGCCGCAGCCTCTTCAAGGGGAAGAGGGCGCGACGTCGCCGATCGCCGACGACCGGGATGTGATCGACGACAGTGACCGAGTGCTGCTCATCGTCGAACCCGATCCCGAAATGGCGGAGCACATCCTGAAAATCGCCCGGAACTCGGGCTTCAAGGGCATCGTCGCAGCGCGTCCCGAGAATGCCATCGGACTTGCCCGCGAGTTCAACCCCGACGCGATCACACTCGAACCCGCAGGTGAAGGCTGGACGGTCCTTGACCGCCTCAAGCGCGATCTGGCAACCCGGCACATTCCGGTTCAGATCGTTTCCGATAAAAAGGAGCGGCAACGGGCCTTGAATCTTGGAGCCTTTGCATTCCTTGAGAGGTACTCCAGCGACGAAGCACTCGCGACCAGTCTGGAAAGCATTAAAGGCTTCATCGACCGGCAGGTGAAGAATCTGCTTGTCGTCGAGGACGACGAAACGCAGCGGAACTTCATCGTTGACCTGATCGGCGATGGGGACGTGAAAGCGGTGGCCGTGGCAACCGGTGAGCAAGCCATGGAAGCGTTGCGTACGGCCCAGTTCGATTGCATGGTAATCGATCTGGGTTTGCCGGACATGTCAGGGTTCGATCTGCTCGAACGATTGAAAAAGGAGCTCGGCCTTTATGATCTGCCGGTGATCGTCTATACCAGCAAGGAGCTCTCACCGAAAGAGGAGACGCGACTTCGGAAGCTTGCGGAGTCGATCATCGTCAAGGATGCCCGATCGCCGGAACGCCTGCTTTCCGAAACGGCCCTCTTCCTGCATCGCGCGCACGAGAAGCTGTCTCTCCAAAAACGCAAGATGCTGGAAGAGGAACAGAAAGCCGATCCGATACTGGCAGGCAAGAAAGCTCTCATCATCGATGATGACGTGAGAAATATCTTCAGTATGACCAGTCTGCTGGAACGCCATCACATGGAAGTCACGTTTGCCGAAAATGGCCGCGATGGCATTGACATCCTGAAGAACGCAGAACAGATGGATGTTGTCCTCGTGGATGTGATGATGCCGGACATGGATGGCTATGAGACGATGCAGGAAATTCGCAAGCTGCGAAAGTTCAAAACCATACCGATGATCGCGCTGACCGCGAAGGCCATGAAAGGCGATCGCGAAAAATGCATTGAAGCCGGCGCTTCGGATTACATCTCCAAGCCGGCTGACGTCGACAGGCTGTTGTCGTTGTTAAGAGTTTATCTGGGCCGGTAAAGACACAAAGCGTATGTCACCATTTGAAAAGGTAAACATCCTTCTCGTCGATGACCGTCGTGAGAATCTTCTCGCGCTGGACGCGATTCTGCAGATGCTCGACCAGAACCTTGTCCAGGTCTCGTCCGGGGCGGAGGCCCTGAAATATCTGCTCAAGCACGACGCCGCGGTCATCCTGCTGGACGTCGAAATGCCTGATATGGATGGCTTCCAAACCGCAACACTCATTCGCGAGCGCGAGAAGTCACGTCATACTCCCATCATTTTCCTCACCGCAATCAGCAAAACCGATGTCCATGTAAGCCAGGGCTATTCGATCGGCGGAGTCGATTACATCTTCAAGCCGTTTGACGCCGAAGTGCTGAAGTCGAAAGTCTCCGCCTTTGTGGACATGTTCAAGCAACGCCATGAAGTTCAGCTCCAGTCAGCTTTGTTGAAGACCGAGCGGGACTTTGTGTCCGCTGTCCTGGATACCGTGAACAGTCTCGTTCTGGTTCTCGATTCCGAGGCAAGGATCCTCCGTGTGAACCGCGCATGGGAATTGACCACCGGATATACCCTCAACGAAGTGCACAAACACTACTTGTGGGAATATGTCGACGACAGGCAGGCCACAGAGGCGTTCCTCAGATCGGGGAAGTCCAACAGCGACTGTGAAGGATTTTGGCTGACGAAGGGGACCAGCCGGAGATTGGTGTCATGGTGCTTCCAGGTCTTGGATAGCGAAGTCGGCACAGACAGACACCTGGTGATTACGGGCCAGGACATCACGGAACTGCGGCAGCACACGGAAGAGCTGGAGAACTTCACCTACTCGGTTTCACACGATATGCGAGCGCCGATCCGCGCCATCGATGGCTTCACACGTATCCTGATCGAGGAATACGCCTCCAAGCTCGATGACGAGGGAAGACGGCTGCTTGAAATCGTGCGCTCGAACACGGAGAAGATGGGCGAGTTGATCGATGGATTGCTCGCCCTGTCGCGGCTGGGCCGGGAGAAGATCATTTTCTCGGTGATCGATATGGCCGATCTGGCGAAGAATTCTTTTCAGGAACAGCAGGCGGTCGACAGCCCGAACAGAAAGATTTCCTTCAATGTGGATGCGCTTCCCCGAGCTTATGGGGACAAGCGTCTCATCACCCAGGTTTTTCAGAATCTGCTCGCCAACGCCATCAAGTTCACGAGAAACGAGGCCTCGGCTTCGATCGAAGTCGGTCATCTTTCCGGCGCCGGGGAAGACATCTACTTCGTGCGCGACAATGGGGTGGGTTTCGACATGGAGCATGCGCAAAAGCTCTTCGGTACTTTTCAGCGTCTGCATGCCGCCAATGAATTCGAGGGTACTGGAATCGGGCTCGCTACTGTCCAGCGCATCATCAATCGCCACGAAGGTCGCGTTTGGGCCGAAGCCAAACCGAACGAAGGCGCAACGTTCTATTTCGCGCTTCCGTCGCGCGAACAGAAAAAAGCCTCGTAGGAAGGGAAAAAGGAAGCCAGAAGCCAGAAGCCAAGAAGCCAGAATGGAGCGTCTTCTATTCTGGCTTCTGGCTTCTTGGCTTCTGGCTTCCTTTTTCCCTCCCCGTTTTTTTACGAGGCATTCTGGACCGCATTCTGTATCCCGACTACGGGTGTTTCACGAAAGGGAAATGTGACCGTGAATGTCGCGCCACGGCCTTCCCCCTCGCTGCTTGCTTCAATGACCCCTCCATGAAGTTCTACCAGGTGCCGCGCGATCGACAGGCCGAGCCCGAGTCCGCCGGCCGTTCTGCTGATCATCGTTTCCGCCTGGCGGAAACGATCGAAGACATAGGGCAGGAAGTGCGGGCTGATTCCCTTGCCGGTATCCCGCACAGTCAGTTTGACGTTGGAATCCGCACGTTCGAGTTGAACACGGACCAAACCACCGGATGGCGTGAACTTGACCGCATTCGACAGCAGGTTCCAGACAATTTGTTGCAGCCGGTGCGGATCTCCCGAAATAATGCCTGCATCGCCGTTGATTGTGCATTCCAGCTTTACGCCCTTTACGTCGGCGGTGGGACGCACGGAGTCAAGGGCCGCATCCACTGCTGAAGCGATCTCCACCGGTTGCAGCTCAAGCCGAAGCCTTCCGGTGATGATCCGCGAGACATCGAGCATGTCTTCAATCAACTCGGCTTGTGCCTTCGCATTCCGCTCAATGGCTTCGAACGCCCGAGTGGTTGTGACTTCATCGAGGCGTTTGGCTCGGAGAATCTGTGTCCAGCCCAGGATGGCGTTTAGCGGAGTGCGTAATTCGTGCGACAGCGTCGCCAGGAACTCGTCCTTGGCACGGTTGGCCTGCTGTGCTTCGCGGTAGAGCCTTGCGTTTTCCAGCGCCAGGCTGATCCTTCTTGCAAGCTCCTGCGCAAAGATCAATTCCGTGGAAGTGTAACGATCCGGTTTGGGAGAGACAAACCCGATGACGCCAAGTACTGCGTGGCGGCCTGGAATCGGTACGACTACTGCGGATCGCAGGCCCAATTGCCTCAAAGCTTCGAACTTTTGCTCGTCGGGGACGGTCTCGCGCAGTTCTTCTTCGCTGATGTCGGAAAACAGCTCCGGCGTTCCCGTCTGGAACACGCGGACGACCGGCAGCTTGTGGCTCGACAAATCCTGCGGCCGCAGTTCGACCTGCTGGGCGAGATATTCCTTTTCCGGGTCCGAATGCGCAATCAGCGCAGAGCTGATTTCTTCGCCTTCCAGGGAGAGATAGACAAAGCACCAGTCCGCAAATGTCGGAATGGCGAGCCGTGAAATATTGATGAGGGTCTTTTCGTAGTCGATGGTCGACGCAAGCATCGTCGATGCTTCGGCCAAGAACGCGGCACGCCGCTCCGAGGCTTCCGCTTCCACACGGGCGGCCTCACTGCGGATGAATTGTTCACGCTCTTCTTCGGCGCGTTTCCGTTCGGTAATATCGATCGCGGTAAGAATGATGTGCTCAGCCGGCCCGGTCATGAGCCGAGTGGTCGACCAGGCAATAAGGCGGTTCGTTCCATCTTTCGCTGTCCAGTAATTCTCGGCGTGCGGCATTTCGGCCCATGGACCTGCGGAAAAGAAGAACGACGCGAGCGTCCGGCCCTTTACCTCGTCCAGCGAGTAGCCCAGAACCCGCTCGAAAGCGCGGCTCGCACGAACGACCTTCTTCTCGGCATCGAGGACGACAATGATGCTGTCGGCCGTGTCGAGAGCCGTCGAAACGAAATCGCGTTGGGATTGAAGCTCAACGTTCAGTTTCCGAATTTGATCGTTGTTGTCGGCCAGCTCACCGACCATCTGTTTGAGCAATTCGGCCTGCCGTTTCACCTCTTCTGTTTTCTTATGCAGCTCAACGAATGCGACGACCTTCGATCGCAGGACTTCGGGAACAAATGGTTTGGTCAGGTAATCGACCGCGCCAAGGGCGAAGCCTCTCATAACGTGCTGTTCGGCCTTGTTGACGGCCGTCAGAAAAATGATGGGCGTGTGCCGGGAGCGCTCCCGTTGCCGGACGAGAGCAGCCGTCTCGAAGCCATTGAGGATCGGCATGTCCACATCGAGAAGAATGACCGCGAACTCCTGATTGAGCAGGAGACGCAGCGCCTCGAGTCCGGAGTTTGCCCGGATAAGATTCTGCCCCAGATCACTCAACAAGGCTTCGAGCGCGAGAAGATTTTCGGCGTGATCGTCGACCAGAAGAATATTGACCTTGCCATCCGTCATGCGGCACCCCTTTGGCCGGCGCACAGTTCCAAAATAAATGGACCGATCTCATCAATGGAAAGGATCCTGTCCACTGCCATCGACGAAATTGCCGATTGCGGCATCGTCCGGCCTTCCGCGGTTGTGGGATCCTGAACCACCGTGTACCCGCCTTTCTCTTTGATTTTTCGTAGTCCCGCTGATCCGTCCCGGCTCATTCCGGTCAGGAGAATGCCCACGACTCCTTCGCCAAACGAATCCGCTGCAGATTCGAACAGCACGTCGATTGCAGGTCTCGCGTGCAGGACGGGTGCGTCGGTCGACAGCGCGAAATGGCTGCGCTCGACCAGAAGGTGATAATTCGCAGGACAGACGTAGATTCGGCCGCCCTCGATTTCTTGTTTATCCTCGACTTCGAGCACGGGCAATTGCAAATGACTCGCCAGAAGCGGGGCGAAGATGTCGGATTCTTCAGCACTGCGATGTTGCACTACGGCCACCGGAAGCGGGAAGTTCTGAGGCAGAACGCCCAGCAGAGTTTTTAAGGCATAGAAGCCGCCGAGCGACGTTCCAATCGTGATAATTTGGAAAGACATCATGCGACTCTCCGATAGAGCTTCGCTGCCTTATCGATCTCGTCGTATGCCTGCTCATGAGGACTGAACCTCAATGTTTCCTTCGCTCCTACGCCCAGAATTCCAAACATGACCAGACTTTCGTATAGAAGATGATGCACATGTCCCTGAAGTTCCCGGTTGAAATAGATCATCACGTTCCTGCACAGGATTACGTGGAATTCATTGAACGACGCGTCAGTTGCAAGGTTGTGCTGAGCAAACACAACGTTGTCCCGCAGCGAGGCTTTGAATATCGCCCGGTCGTACGCTGCAGTGTAGTAACGTGAAAACGACTGCAACCCGCCGGCCTTCATGTAGTTGCTCGTGTAAGTCTGCATCAGCTCCAGCGGGTAGATACCTTCTTTTGCCTTTTTCAGAACGGGCTCGTTGATGTCTGTCGCGTAGATCCGGCATCGATCGTAGATACCTTCTTCTTCCAGGAGAATCGCCAGCGAGTAAACCTCCTCGCCCATGGACACTCCCGCGAGCCAGATCCGGATGAATGGATAGGTGCGCAACATCGGAACTACTTCTTTGCGGAACGCCAGGTAAAACGCCGGATCCCGAAAGATGGCACTGACGTTGACAGAGAGCGCGAACAGAAAGCGATCGAGCCAGCTGCGGTCGTGAAGAATCCGGTCCTGAAGCGCTGAAATCGTCGAAGCCCGCTCGTTCCGGGCGAAGTTCATGATTCGCCGCCGGAGCGAAGACAGGGCGTAATTTCGGAAATCGAAACCGTACTGCCGGTAAATTCCTTCCAGCAACAGGTCCATCTCGATCTCTTCAACGCTTGGACTCGGACTCACGGCCAGCTCGTTCTTCATTTGAACAACCATACCCGCAGCAGCGACAGGAGCTGCTCGCTGTCCGCGGGTTTCGTGATGTAATCGGAAGCGCCGGCCTCGATGCACTTTTCGCGGTCGCCTTTCATGGCTTTGGCGGTGAGTGCAATCAGCGGAAGCGATTTGAACTGCGGCATCTCCCGAATCTGCCGCATTGCTTCGTAACCATCCATCTCCGGCATCATGATGTCCACCAGTGCCACGTCGATACCCTGTGTGTTCTTGAGCGTCTCGATTCCGTCCCTGCCGTTCTCGGCGTAGAGCACCTGCATGTCGTAACGTTCAAGAAGGCTGGTGAGCGCGAAGATGTTCCGCATGTCGTCGTCGATGATGAGCGCTTTCTTGTTTGCAAGCACCGGATCTTTCTTGTGGAGCTGCTCGAGCATCTGGCGCTTCGGTTCCGGGAGGTTTTCTTCGACACGATGCAGGAACAATGCGGTCTCGTCCAGCAACCGATCGAGCGACCGGACATCCTTGACGATTATCGTTTCTGCGAGACGCCGAAGTTGGGTCTCCTCGGACTTAGTGAGCTCCTTTCCAGTGTAAATGATTATTGGGATATCACCGATCTCCGATTTGATCCTTTCCATCAAATCGAAGCCATTCATGTCAGGCAAACCGAGGTCCAAAACCACGCAGTCGTAGTGTTTGTTGTGCAGTTCGGCCAGAGCATCTTCGGCGGTGCCAACGGCAATCGTTTCGACGTCGCCGTTGCCGATCAGTTCCATAATGCTTTGCTGAGCGACCTTGTCGTCTTCTATGACCAGCAGGCTCTTCACGCCCCGCCGGACAAAAGTGTCAAGCCTGGAGAGAGCTTCGCGTACTCCTTCGGGCGTGATGGGTTTGTTTTCGTAGCCCATGGCGCCCATCTTGAGACCGCGTTGCCGTTCATCGTTGACGGAGAGGATGTGCACCGGAATGTGCCTCGTGTTTCGAGTATGCTTCAGGCGATCGAGCACGCTCCAGCCATCCATCCCGGGCAGCTCGATATCGAGCGTGATGGCGCTCGGCGTGTACTGGCGTGCGAGTGCCAGGCCGGTTTCCCCACGAAGTGCCACCAGGGCCTTGAACCCTCGCTCACGTGCCATTTCCATGAGGATCTTTGCGAAGTTGAGATCGTCTTCAATGATCAGCAGCGTTCGATCGCCCGATTGAATCGAGCCACGGTCGTCATCAACAACGTTTTCGATGATGAGCGTTATGTCGGATTCTGTGGTGTCCGGCTTGGGTTCCGGAACGAAAGCGTTCGACGCTTTTTTCATCTTGAAAGTATCCGGTGTGTACGTTCCGGGCAAGTACAGCGTAAAGGAACTTCCGAGCAGCAACGCGATTTCCCGGCTGATCGAGAGACCGAGCCCTGTTCCGCCGTACTTGCGGCTCGTGGTCCCATCGGCCTGCTGGAACGCCTCGAAGATGACCCGGTGCTTTTCGGGTGAGATTCCGATTCCCGTATCCTTCACGGAAAATGCAATGACCGTTGCGGCTTTGCTGAGGATGGGGTGATCGGGGGTCCATCCTTGTGAGGCCGCGTTTATCCGGACGGTGACCGTTCCCTTCTCTGTGAACTTGAATGCGTTCGACAGGAGGTTTTTCAATACCTGCTGCAGCCGGCGCTGATCCGTGTAAATGCCCGCCGGCAAGCCCGTTTCGTGTTGTATGAGGAACTCGAGAGCTTTGTCGTGTGCCACCTGGCGGAATGTTCTTTCGACGTAGTCGGCGAGATCGCTGAACATGACACGGCCGATCTCGACTTCCATCATTCCGGCCTCGATCTTGGAGAGATCGAGAATCTCGTTGATCAACTCCAGCAGGTCGGAGCCCGAAGAATGGATCGTCCGCGCAAATTCCCGCTGCTTGTCGCTGAGTCCGTCTTCAGCATCGGAAAGGAGCTTCGCGAGAATGAGCATGCTGTTCAGCGGCGTGCGAAGTTCGTGAGACATGTTGGCCAGGAACTCGGACTTGTATTTGGATGTCATCGCAAGCTGCTCGGCTTTTTCCTGCAGCGCACGGCTGGCCCTTTCGATTTCCTGATTCTTGCGTTCGACTTCGAGGTTTTGCTTCGCAAGCAGGTTGGCTTTTTCTTCCAGTTCCTCGTTCGTCTGCTGCAGCTCATCCTGCTGCTGCCGCAACCGGTCTTCGGATTCTTGAAGCGATTTCGCCTGGTCCTGCAGGCGACGGTTGGTCTCGGTCAGTTCTGCCTGCCGGGTCTGCAACTCGGCCGCGAGTGTCTGAGACTGCTTCAGCAGCTCTTCCGTTCTCATTGTTGCCGTGATCGTGTTGAGCACGATACCGATCGATTCGGTGAGCTGATCGAAGAAGGTGAGATGGATGTCGCTGAACCGGTGGAAAGATGCCAGTTCGATGACTGCCTTGACCTGGCCTTCGAACAGAACCGGCAGCACGACGATGTTCAGCGGTTTCGACTCGCCCAGGCCGGAATTGATCTGAATGTAATCGGAAGGTACTTCGGTAAGAAGGATGCGATCCTTCTCGAACGCGCACTGTCCGACCAGACCTTCGCCGGCCTTGAACCGGTTCGCAACATGCTTCCGCTCGCGGTAGGCGTAGCTGGCCAGAAGCTTCATATCCGGATCGGCGGTTTCAGTGGCTTCATTGAGATAAAACACACCGTGCTGCATCGAGACCAGTGGAGCAAGTTCCGAAAGAATCAGTTTGGATACGGCGAGCAGGTCGCGCTGGCCCTGCAGCAAGCGGGTGAACTTGGCGAGGTTTGTTTTCAACCAATCCTGCGCGGTGTTCTTGTCGGTGGTTTCGCGCAGGTTCCGAATCATTTCGTTGAGGTTGTCTTTCAGGGCCGCCACTTCTCCTGCGGCATCCACCGCAATGGATCGTGAGAGGTCGCCCTTGGTTACAGCCGTGGCCACTTCCGCGATGGCGCGCACCTGAGTGGTAAGAGCGGCCGCCATGCGGTTGACGTTGTCGGTGAGGTCGCGCCACGTGCCGGCGGCACCGGGCACCGATGCCTGGCCGCCGAGTTTTCCCTCGATACCTACTTCGCGAGCCACCGTGGTTACCTGATCGGCGAAGGTTGCCAGCGTATCGATCATGTTATTGATCGTTTCGGCCAGCTCTTCGATTTCTCCTTTTGCTTCGAGTACCAGTTTTCGCTTCAGGTTTCCGTTAGCGACTGCGGTTACGACCTTCGCGATACCGCGCACCTGGTTGGTGAGGTTCGAAGCCATCAGGTTCACGTTATCGGTGAGATCCTTCCACGTTCCGGCCACGCCCTTCACTTCCGCCTGGCCGCCAAGCTTGCCTTCGGTACCGACTTCGCGGGCCACGCGGGTGACTTCCGAAGCGAACGACGAAAGCTGGTCCACCATCGTGTTGATCGTGTTCTTCAGCTCGAGAATCTCGCCGCGGACGTCCACTGTAATTTTCTTGGAGAGGTCGCCGGTTGCCACGGCGGTTGTCACGGCCGCAATGTTTCGCACCTGAGAAGTCAGGTTCGACGCCATCGAATTCACGTTATCCGTGAGGTCCTTCCAGGTTCCGGCGACGCCTCGCACATCGGCCTGGCCGCCGAGTTTTCCTTCCGTACCCACTTCGCG
>QHXD01000606.1 GCA_003223895.1 Acidobacteriota bacterium | reverse complement strand
GTGGAGGAGCATCAACTCCGCCGCTTCAAAGTCCTTATCGAGCAAAGCCGCGCGCGTGAAAGCCTGCTCTGCCTCCGCGTACTCGGACAGTCTGTACCGTGCGCGCCCCAAGGCGTAATGCGCAACGGCGGATCCTGGCTCGATTCGAGTCGCTTGTGAGAGGATCTCGGCTGCTCGTTCAAAATTGTTTTTCTCCAGATATATTTCACCGAGTTGTATTAATGGCGTAGCTTCGCGGGGATTCAGTGCGGAGGCGCGAGTAAGTTCTTGTGCAGCGGCATCCAGCCGATCGGTTTTTCGGTATTCCTGCGCAAGACCCAGATGCGCATTGTAGAAATCCGGGGCGAGTTTGATCGATTTTTCCAGCCGCTCGATAGCGCGTTTCGTATTGTGGTCCTTAATTTCCTGCACAGCCTTTTCATATTCCTTGAAGGCCTGTTTTGGGATTTCGGCCTTCAGTTGGCGGACATCTACAATGTGATTCCCGCCCAGAGCATTCGGGCCACGGCCGTGCACTGCGCTTCCGTTCAGAAAAATGAATACGTATGGTGTCCCTGGAACATCGACGGGATAATTCACGTTTTCGAAACCTTCCAAGCCAACCCGAATGTTGTAAGAGCCTTCAGGGACGTTACGGAATTCAAAATTACCGTGTAGATCCGTGAATGTCCGTCGATCGCTCTTAGCGCCGGGATGATCCAACAACACCGGCACCGGCCGCTTCAGGCCCCCCTCGGACACCACGATTTGTCCACCAACGGCGGAGGTCGAAGCCGGCTCCGATCGCTGCGCCAAACCGAATGACGAGCAAGTCATCAGAATGAACGTGAAGCGGACAAGAATCCGTTTTAGCGACATACTTCGATGTCCGGCATTTCGCTTTTCTATTGCTGCGTTTATAAAGCGGGGAAGAGGGCTTGTATATCCGGTGTACGAGGTATTCCTGGCTGAAATTCGGGGGAAGGACGATCGGGTTAATGCCGTAGATCACGTCAAGAGGGTTAGGTCAAGCGGCTCCCTGACTTTGATGATCGCCGTCTCCGAGCTTACTATCAACCGGGGGGCTACTTCGTGTCCCAGACGCCGGTTCCTGCCGTGAGACTCATTTCGCGGCCTTCGGTTTCCAGTTATAGATGAGGGTGATGGGCGAGGCCGCGCCTTCGTCCACAGCGAGATTGACCAGGAACCGCTGGCCATCGGAAGACACGGCGTATTGCTGCCTGGGCGCGCCAGGCAGCGGGCCGCCGGCAATGCGAACCGGGAAGAGGGCCGCCGGAGTCCCTGTCTCCAGCGACTGGCCATCGGGAGACAACTTCACGGGAGCAGCCATCATCTTGCTGTCCAGCGACACGTAGAAGATTTCCTTGCCGTTCTTGTTCCAGCGCGGCTGTGCGCCGCCATTCGTGGAGATCTGGAACTTCCCGCCGGGTCCCGGAAACGGCTGGACGTAGATTTCGAACCGGCCGGATTCGTTCGACTGATATGCGATCCATTTGCCATCGGGGGAGAACTGGCCATCGCGCTCCTCAGAGGGAGTTTTCAGGAAAGGGAACGGCTTTCTATCGCCGGAGACCGGCAGAGCCCACAAGTCCCAGCCCGTCTGCGGACCAACGCTGCGGAACAGCAAAAAGCGTCCATCGGTAGACCAATCGGTTGGCGCTTTGGCCTGATCCGATTCCAACAGCAGTTCTTCCGGTCCAGCGCCGCTCGATAATTTTCGGTAAAGGTTGAAGACGCCTTTTCGACTGGATGTAAACACGACGTGGCTGCTATCGGGCGACCAGACGGGCCGCAGTTCGGTCGCAGCATCGAAGGTGAACCGCATGGGAACACCTCCCGCCGTGTCGATGAGCCAGATGTCCGGATTGCTGTTGACTGTCCGATATACCGCGACGTGCTTGCCATCTGGCGACAGTTCCACGTCCGTCAAGTCGGCGGTGTCGGGGCCGCCGATAGTACCGACGGTTTTGCCGGATCGATCCAGCCACGTCAGTTGCCGGGCCAAGCCTAACGGGCTGGTCCGGTAGGCCACGATGCCCAAGGTCGCGGAAAGTCCAGCCGCATTTCCTGTTGTGTTCAACGCAGCGTGCTCGGCCACCGGGAACGGATTGCCTGACAGTTCTTGTCTCTTGAAGTCGAAGGCTTGGGCAAACAATGTCGTCTGACGCGCCATGAGCAGAAAGCCCGAAGGGAACACGACAGCCGCCGCATCCGCATTGACGAGCTTCTTGGAGGGGCCTCCATCGAGCGAGCCGGCGTAAACGCCCTGCCCCGCACCTTGGATAAAGTAGATGAAATGCCGGCCATCGGGGAGAAACTGTGGAAATTTATGAGCCGCCTGTCCAGCTTCGAGCTGTGTGACGGCCACCGGCTCGCCACCCGTCGCGGGCACCTTCAGAAGAGGTCCAGCACCGGCGGGAGCAAACAGAATCGTTCCGTCGCGATTCCAGGAGCCTCCCCATGGAGCAACGGCGTTGGCGAGCACCTGCGGCGCACCGCCCACGATGTCAATGCGTTTCAGTTTGTCGTCGGCAAAGAATCCTACCGATGCGGTGTCGGGCGACCAGAATGGATAGCTTGCTCCATCCGTTCCCGCCAGCGGCTGTGCGGCAACCGAATCCAATGGCCGGACCCAGAGTTGAGATTTGCCTTCACTCGACGCGGAAAACACCAGCCGCCGGCCATCGGGCGAAATGGCAAACGAAAGCGGATCGGAAGTTGAAGGCGTGTTCACCTCCACGCGGATTTCAGGAGGCGCGGTGCGGTTGAAGTAAAAAAGTGAAACGACGACCAGAGCTGCGCCAAGCACAAGGGCAATCGCGAGGACGGCGGCGAACCATGTGACGCTCACCCGCCCCTTCGCGGCCGTCAGCCCGCTGGCTGCTCCCAGGGGGAGAGGCGTTCCGGCTTCTTCGATTTCAATCCGCGCATCCGCGATGTCGCGCAGACGCCGGCTGCGTTCCTTCCGAAGACAACGCCGGAGCAGCGAACGAACGAAAACCGGAGTGGATTGGGGCAGCGCGCTCCAATCCGGCTCGCTCCGGATGATGCCGCTGAGGATGTCGGTGACTGTTTGGCCGCGAAATATTTGTTGCCCGGTGAGCATCTCATACAAGACACACCCGAATGCCCAGACATCGGATTGTTTATCGGCTTTTTGTCCACGGGCCTGCTCGGGAGACATGTATGCAGCCGTGCCAAGGATCACGCCGCCTCCAGTGCGGCTTACCAACGT
>QHXD01000605.1 GCA_003223895.1 Acidobacteriota bacterium | reverse complement strand
CGGGGCAATCCCTGAATTCGGCCGCGATGCCTCACCCGTCATTGCCGGACTGCTGAGCTCTCCAGATGCTGAAAAGAGAAAACTTGGAGTCGCCATCCTTTCCGAGCATGCTCTTCCAATCGCCTCGACATTGTTGAGCTCGCCGAAGTGTGACGAACGCCAGTTCGGGTTTATCATCCTTCGCGATATGGACCTTGTTGTTGCAAAGATCTATCTTGATTGGCTACAGAAGACCATCGTCTGCGATGCAAATTGACGCTGCCGAAATGACAACTCCCACAGGCACAAATTCATTCGTTCTTGCCATAAATTCAAAACGGCAAACCACCCGCCTTGGGCGGATTTCCGAGGGAAAAGAAACAGGCAAGTCCTGGCAACCGAAATGCTCAATCGGACTATTTAACGAGCAACACCGGGCACGGCGCTAAGATCGCGACGGCGTAGCTGATGCTGGACCAGTCGTGGCCCGGACGGTCCGGATCGATTCGATGCGACGCCATAATGATCAGGTCGATGCGATTGTTGATGGCATAGTTGACAATTTCCTTGCTGCGGTGTCCATAAACGACGGCTTGATCAACTTTCAGTTTCTTCGAAAGGAATCTTTCGGCAAATTCCTGTAATCCTTTCCGGGCACTGGGAAAACGCTTGAGCTCGTGCTCAAGTTGAGTCCGGACCGGCTGGCTGTATTCAGCTACGCACACGTACCGGCGCTGAAGCATCAACAGAAGAGCTTTGAGAAGTATCTTCCGCCGGAAACCGAAAAACTTCAGCTCTTCCTCGATGCGATTCAAAGGCTGACGTCGGCCGGATACGAGCATATCGGAATGGATCACTTCGCCCGGCCTGGCGACCCGCTCGTTATGGCCCGAGACACCGGTTCGCTACACCGGAATTTTCAAGGGTACACGACGCACGCTGAGGCCGACCTTCTCGGCTTCGGTGTCAGCGCCATCAGTCATATTGGAACGACGTTTACTCAAAACTATCGTGAACTGAAGCTGTGGGAGGACGAGACCGGATCAGGAAGATTTCCGGTATTCCGCGGTTACATTCAGACGAAAGACGACGTCATACGCGCTGCGGTCATTGAAGACTGTCTTTCGAATGGCCGGATCACGAAAGACGAAATCGAAAAACGATTCGGAATTCGTTTTGACGATTATTTCAGGCCGGAGCTGATGCGATTGCATGAAATGGAGCGCGATGGTCTTGTCGAAGGAAGAATGTCGCGCACGATTCACATCACTCCGGCCGGCCGGATCTTTGTTCGAGCTGTTGCCCAAACCTTCGACGCGTTTGAACCGGCAACCGTGGCTTCGAAAGCCGTATGAAAGTCACGCCCCACAGGGGCGAGTTTGGAGCAATTTATGATTACGATGGAAAAAATCTTGTGTCCCGTCGATTTTTTTCCGGCCTCGGATGAAGCAGTGACGTATGCAGCGGGCCTGGCGGCGAACTATGACGCCTCGATTCACCTTCTTCATGTTGTGACGCCGATTGCAGCCGGCACGTATGAATACGCCATTGATACCGATGTTATGAGGTCGATGGAAGAAAAATCGATGGAGGAACTGAACAAACTCGCGCCGCGCGTCAAGAAAGCCGGCGTCGCGGTAACGAGCGAATTGCGAACAGGCGACGTCTACGAGGAAATCAAAGGGTCGATCGTCGATGTAAAACCGGATCTTATCGTCATGGGGACCCATGGACGCCGAGGCGTCGAACGCTGGTTCATAGGTTCGACCACCGAGAAGCTGCTACGCCATAGTCCCGTGCCTCTCGTCAAGCAACTCGAGGGGCTTGTTCCGGCTGGCGCCAGAAACTGGTGTGAGATCGTCACGCGAGTCGAAACGGGAATACCGTACCGGATTATTCTGAGGACCCTCGAAGACGAGAAGGTCGACCTGCTCATCATGAATATTCACGGCAAGGACATGCTCGATCGTGCTCTTCTCGGCAGTACAGCAGAACGCGTCGTACGCGCCGCTTCTTGCCCTGTAATGATGATTCCTCCGATGAACAGGAAAGGGAGAATGAAGGCGCGGCCTGGTGAGAAGCGCGTTGGCGCGTAGAGAACACCTCCCCCCATGCAGCACGCCAAAAAGGTACGCATCGTGCCACTGCCCCAAGGGAAGAAAGGCGGCCGCGTATGCGAGAAGAACTTCGTTGGAAAAATAGCGTTCGGATCAAGGAATTGAAGGAGTCCGATACTCTGGTTGTCGAAACGCTGCATCATACTTATGAAATTACTGTCCTCGAACCATCCAAAGCAGAAGTGCTGGTGAGTGGCGGCGACTTGTTTCCGGTACCGCGGCCGGCAAGCGTTTGCTGCGCTTCGGTTCTCAGCTCATTCCTGAAGCTCGACGGAATCTATGTTGGTTTGAGAATGAAAATACGAATGGATGGCAGTTATGTCGTCACATCCCGCGTGCGCAGGATTGGGGTGATCCCCAGCCTCGCAGGGGCACTACCTGTGGCATCATGAGGCGTTCTGTCGAATACTCAGGGCGAGCGCCCGATGCTGGATGATCGCAACTGTTTCAAGTAAGGGATCGCTTCAATCTTTTCCTTGGTCAGATAGTCCCAATAGATTCCTTTTCCAAAACCTGCTGTCGAATGCGATCGAATACACCAGTCACGAAGAGATCACGATCGGCGCGGCGGTTTCAAATGCCGATCGCGTTATCCGATGCTGGGTTCGGGATACCGGCCGCGGTATTCCCGAAGATCG
>QHXD01000623.1 GCA_003223895.1 Acidobacteriota bacterium | reverse complement strand
GGTTGGCAGCAGATGACCGAAACGAATGCCCGCAGCGCCGCGCTGCGCCGCCAGCAGTGCCAACTGCTCCATCTCGCCGGAGTTTTTCTGATTCAGGACTACCAGGAAAGAGAATGGCAATCCATATGTTTGGCACAGATCCGTCGCGTTCATTATCCTCTGGAACGATCCCGTCCCGCGTACCCGATCATGTAACGTCTCAGTAGCTGAATCCAGGCTGAAAAAGATGTGATTGAGAGCTCCGCGGGTACTGTCCAGCAGCGGCAATATGCGGGGGAAATGCCAGCCGTTCGTGACAAGAGCGTAGCGATAGCCGAGTGACTCCGCAGCGCGAAAGGCCTCGTCCAGCTGAGGGTACAGCGACGCTTCGCCACCCGTAAACGTAATCTTCGAGGCTCCCAGAGTCCGGGCTTCCTGCAAAATGCGCTTGAGCAGCGCGATATCGAGGTGTGAACCTCCAAGTTCCTTGAAACAGTATTCGCAGCTCAGATTACACAGGCTCGTCAATTCGACAACAAGCTTCTTCAGGCCCATGCTGCTTCCTTATTCATCGAAAGCCACTCCTCGAGGAGCACCTCTGGAGCAAGCAGTGAAGCGATCCGAACGCCATTACGAAGCAGGTCGCGGCCTGCGTTCAATTCAAAACTGCGGCACGTTGCGGCCAGTGAACGAAAGATTTCAAGATGAGCGGGCGCCGTTGCGCGGTCAAACATCAGCCATGGAGTCGAGCCCACGAGTCGCGCAAGCGATTCAGCACGGGAAATTGGCCTGATACGCGTTGTCTCCTCGTCAACCACGTTGCAATCGATGATAAACCTTGGGTTGGCCACAGCCGCGTATTGTCCCGGCCAGACTTGCCTTGGATCGAGGCGGCGCTTATTCGTTGTTGGCACAAATTCAGTGGCGAAGGGGGCAAGGCCGGGAGAGCGTTCGAGCAGATCGGGTCTCAGTGAGAAAGACCGGCGAAGTGCCCGAGCCCATATTACGCCGTCCGAATCACCTGAGACGACCATCGCATCATCGGAGAGATAGTTCCAGCCCGAGGCGATCAGCGAAAGCATTGCAGTGGTCTTGCCGCTTCCGGAGGGCCCCAGAAGCAAATATCCGGATTCCTGATATGCACAGGCTGCGGCATGAAGTTCAAAATAGCCGAGTCGATGCATCATATAAAGGACCGGAGTAAGCAGGAAGAACTCGCGGAAACTGAGGCACTCGCTCGGACCAGGATCGGGACCACTACAGCGAAATGTCAGGGTCCGCAGATCCAGTTCCAGTTCCCATGATCGATAGCTAAACGAGATTTGTTCTGCTTTTTTTCTGAGACTCAAGCCTCGCCATTCAACAATCGGGTCACTTTGTGATTGCGATGAGGCGATCTCGCCGGCGGGAAGGAGCTCGATGGTGATCCGGGCGCGTTCGCCGGACGCTGGCAGGAATCCACAACTGGTAAACAGGGCGGAGAATTCTCTTGCGAGGGCGGGATTGTCGCCCACGATCCGATAGGATAATGGCCAGGAGGCAGTCGGGTTCACAGCTTTGAAATAAGCCGCTTAAGGCGAGAATTGACCGATCAAAGGAGAAGGAGACTTTATTTGCTTCTCCAGATCATCAAATTCTTTCATTTCAGGCTCTATGAACGGCTTCTTGCCAATCATTTTATCGGCCTGTTCTTTTTGTTTCTCGTCGGCGTCACTCATACTTCCAGTCTGTAAAAGACCTTGAAGACCTTACGTGGATCATTAGACTCATGGAGTGACTTCCCGTCAACTTCAATCCAACAATGACAGTCAAACCGGCCTTCGTAAAGCCGTCCACCTATAAGTAGAACAGGACCGCAGGCAAACTTGTGTAAAAGGTTAAACAGGATGAGCGACCGTACCAGGCATTCGCCCACCCCAAACCGCGGCCACCGCCGTATGACTGCGCTTACAATCCGCGCCAGTTCATAAGGGTTATAGGAAGATTCGCGCGATTTCCGCCTGGGCTCCAGCATCGACAGCACCCGGGGCAGGGGCAGAGCTTTGACCATCACAGGCACAAGAACGGCCAACGCCCCGCAACGCACCAGAGCACAAATCTCCCGAATCTTTGATGTCTTCAACGTTTTCACTCCAAACCCCATCCTAGTTGTTTTGGATTTTAATTCTGCCCTCGGTGATCGCCTGTGGGTTGGCAGAAGCCCCAGGCGTATTGTCATAGACCAGAACACCGGTGGTGCTGTTCACGATTTTGATGCGGAAACGGTCCACACCACCTCCACCGGGCTGATTGCCATCGATAACGGTGAGCAGGAAGGTGTAGCTTCCGTCACCGTTAACCTTTCCCGAACCTTTCAATTGAGCGGTCGCCCCCGCAACCACGAACTGGTCGTAAGACGTGCTCTTGAATTTGACCTTGAACTTGCCGGCAACGAAGCTGAACTCTGTGTCTCCCATTGGCACGGAGGAGTGCTTCCTGTATTTGGCATCGAAGCCGAACTCGGCTTTGCCAGTCAGCGCCGGATTCGCAGGGAAGGCGCCGGCCGGCGACAGGATCTTGCCCGAACCGGTCATGGATTCTCCGTCGGGATCGAATACAACGCTCACGAAGACGTCTTCACTGTCTAAACGAGTGTCTGTCCAGGCGACGAGCACATCGCCGTCGGTCATAGCGGCGGCGGTGCGGTCTCCCAGGTTCGCCGTGTAATCGCGCAGCGGATTGGACCTGGAGTCGTTGGACGAAATGGTGGTGACGCGCTCGGTATCGAACGAATCTCCTTTCCCGGACCTGGCCATGAATACATGCACCGCTTCAGCCGTGCTGCTCAACACTGTGTCGTAATAGGTGATTTTTACATTGCTGTCCGAATCCACGGCAATGGCGGGGCTGAACTGATCCGACAGGCTCGGATTGTCACTGACGGTCACTGCCTGCCACGTTTTTCCGCGATTTCCGGACCGGGCAAAGCGAATGCGCATCCCGTTCGTCTTGTCTGTGAATGCGGCATAGATGCGGTCGTTCTTCGGGTCCGCAACAAGGGCCAGGTTCGGGCCGACACCCTTCTCCGGCATCGCCGTAATTGTCTGTGCAAAGCCGATACCGGTCTTCGCAATCTCCTGAGCGGCCCCAAAGTTGAGTCGGGATCCGGAAGGCGAAGGAGCGATCATCAGTCTTCCGCCGGTGTTGTAGGGCGGACTGGAGTTAAATCCCCACTCGTCCCATCCCACGTAAACGAG
>QHXD01000622.1 GCA_003223895.1 Acidobacteriota bacterium | reverse complement strand
CTCGATGGTCGATCCGGGATCGGACTTCATATGGGAGTCGGTTGCAACGACAGTGAGCGAACGAGGAGTCGAAGAAAAAGCTCCGAAGACCGCCGATGAGTGGAAGGATGTTCGGCGCCACGGCATCATGTTATATGAGGCCGCAAACCTGCTGTTGATGCCGGGCCGCAAAGTTGCCGAAGAAGGGGTCAAGTCCGAAAACCCCAATATCGAATTGGAACCGCACCAAATCGAGGCTCTTATCAATGCGGACCGGAAAGCTTTCACTGATTTTGCGCACGCGCTCCAGGATACAGTCATCCCGGTGTTGAAGGCGGTTGACGCAAAGAACCCAGAGGATCTCTTGAACGCGGGCGATGCGATCGATAAGGCATGCGAAAACTGTCATCTGAAATACTGGTACCCGGAAGAAGCGAAGCAATTCGACAAGGAAACGAAGGAGCGGCAGGCGAACCCAAGGAAGCAGTAGACGCTTACGGCCATGAAAGCTCGCGTTTTTCTTTCGCTGGCAGTTTTTCTGATCTTCGCCGGTCTCGCGGCGGCCCAGACCAACACTGGAACAATCAAGGGACGCTCCCCTCAGCCGGATGGGCCGCGATCCGATGTGCGCGAAGGTCAACGCCGGCAAGCAGGTTGTTCAGGAGACCGTCCTCACGCAAAACGGCGGCCTCTCAAACGTTTTTGTAAAACTGCAGGGGAACTTTCCGCAGACACCGGTACCAGCGCAGCCGGTAACCATCGACCAGCAGGGATGTATCTACGTTCCCCGCGTCGTGGGCGTGCGCGTTGGCCAGGTTCTGCAGATCAAGAACACCGACAACTGGCTGCACAACCTGCACAGCGCATCCACGAAGAACACCAGTTTCAATGTTGGGCAGCCGAGGTCAGGTCTCGTTTACTCCTACAAGCCGACGCAGGAAGAAATCATGATCAAGCTCGGCTGCGACGTCCACTCCTGGATGACCGCCTACGTCGGGGTCGTCAATCATCCCTATTTCACAGTCAGCGGCGAGGGCGGCACTTATCAGATCGATAAAGTACCTGCCGGGACACACACCATTCAGATCTGGCACGAACGGTTCGGAATGATGACGAAGTCCGTGAGTGTGAAAGCCGGGGCCGTCACCACCGCCGACTTCAGCTACACAGGCACCGAGAAGCCGTGAACTGTAACGGCGGTCATAGACCGCCGCTACAGATTACTGGGTCGTCGTTGTGCCGCGCATCTCCTTTACAATATCCTGGGCCTTTTGGAGATGCTCACGGAGGGTCGGCAGCGTCTCGGTGGCGAATTGCGCCGTGTCCGTATCCTTCATGTAATCGAACTTTGAGGACGATTTGTTAGTCGTTCCATAACCGTGGGCGTGACTGTGCAGCTGAAAGGCTTTAATGGCGGCCTGATGTTCGCGTACCATCACCCCCATGAACTCGCGATCGAACTGTTCGCCCGAAAGTTTCGAAAGCCGATCTGAAACCCGCTTGTGTTCCACGTTGACCTGAACGTTTTGATTGGTCTTGTTGCCGGTCTTCCTGGACCGGGCGTCCCATAACTCTTGAATCTTGTCGAGGGTCTGCTTGTGATCCTTCACTATCATCTGGGCAAAATCCCTGACTCGGGAATCGTGCGCCTTGCTGGCGGCCATCTCGCCAAGTTGAACTTCGGCCGTATTCATTTCCCTGGCCTGGCTTAGAAACTGAGCCCCATGGTGCGCATACGTTTGCAGGACAAACACGGACATAATCGCTAAACCGAGCATCACTCTAGAAAAAATAGAATTCATTCTCCAGGTCTCCTTTTTGGGCAAAAAGGTCTCTTGCCTTTTTTGCGGCAAGAACGATTCCTTCGCTAAAGATCTGAAGAATCGTGGGATTGGGAAGAACAAACGTACCCACAACACTACCGCAATACCACCGGTAGTCGTCGAAGGAGGATCTGCAATCAGCAAGTTGCTGATTGCAGATCCTCCGCCGCTGCCGCTTTAGTACTTGAGACGGAAGCCGGCAACGGCCCAGGCCCTGGGGCCGATGAAACCGTCCTCGTAGGCCTGCTGATTGAAGATGTTTTCCACCTTCGTGTAGAACTCCAGACTTCTCTGGTCGCTCAGGGGATGTTCGTAATGGAAAACGACATCCGCTTTCGTGGGCCCGTTAAAAGTGAATGGGCGTGAACTGAAGTCCAGGCCGAAAAGGGTGATCGTGTAGTCGCTGACTGCAGACATATCGAAGGCCACATTGAATCGGCTCGCGAACCATTGCGTTGCCGTCAGCGTTAATGTGTGTTTGGAGTTTCCCAGCACGTCGTAGTAATTGATGGCCGGTATTGTCGGCGTTCGCGATTCGGCATTGACGTACGTGTACGACGCCTGGAAATTCGTTTTGGACGTTGGCGACACTTTGCCGCTGAATTCAAATCCGCGCGCGATGCCGCCCCCGCCGTTCGCATATCCCCCGAAGCGGCGGCCGAACGGATCTCCTGCCAGGAAGCTGTCGAACCGAATGAGCTCCTGCAATTTCGTGTAATAGATCGTTCCGCCAAGCTGCAGCCTTGATCCGAAGAGCCACTGGTCGATTCCGCCATCCATGGCAATCGATCGCTCGGGGCGGAGACGGGGATCGCCATAGAAACTGGTCCCTCCACCACCGTATCGCTCATACCCCGATGGCGCACGGAAGCTGTTACCGATATGGCCACGCAATTTTGTCCCGCTCTGTCTGAAAAAGTACGCGAGCGAACCATCACCGGTATATGCGTTCGGCGGTTCGACCGCCGAAACGCCCGTATACGGACCGGGGGATCCGGCGAAGGCAGGTGTCTTCAGTTTAAAGGACTGCGCCCGTCCGGCCACTGTCAATTGGAGCTGGCCTTCGATGAGACGAATCTGATCCTGAACGTAAAACGCATTACTGCGCTGCCGGAGATCGATCGAGTTGGTCCCTGCATTCGAGCCGTTGAAGGTGTAATACTTCTCCGCTTCGAACTCGTAACCCAACGTGATGAAGTTATAGCCCCCGGCGCGTTGATCGAAGTGAGCCTGAATTGTGTCGGTGTAGCCGTCAAAGTTGCTTCGGGACGTCCCCGCCGGCTCGAATAAACCTGGGCCCGCAGGACCATCGAGGTAAGTGCGCTTCGTATCTACTCGCTGGTACCCGACATGGTACGAGCTATTTGGAGAAATCTGATGCTGGAAGGTCAAAGCGCCGCTGAGGAAATTTCCCAGCCGCCGTCCATCGGGATTGATCTGGTTTGGAATAAACGTCGCGTTGCCGACGGTGTAGGGCTGTTTTCTCTCGAACCGCTCCAGTTGGTCGAGCGGAAGCGCTACCGCTTTGTAAATCGGACCTGTTCCGTTGGCCAGAGTCGCCGGACTGTACGTTGGATTTTCGGTGGTCGCAAGATAGCTGTCGGAATACCAGAGCCTGCCATTCAGGGATATTCCCGGCGTAAAGCTGTATTTCGCAGCGCCTTGCGTTGCCGTATTGCGATAGGGAGTGCCATCGCGCGCGCCCTTGGTCACGTTGAGCTGCGACACGCTTCCGCTATATGTGAAACGGTCTGCAGCGAGACCTCCTCCCATCCCAAGCACGCTGCGAATCATGCCGAGACCGCCACCTTCGGCGCGAAATTCTCCATGCGTTCGGCCGCCGCCGGGCCTGGTAGTGACGTTGATGACGCCACCGAGCGCATGGCTGCCATAAAGTGAAGAGCCGGAGCCGCGCAGAACTTCGATACGTTCAGTATCCACGATGGTCATATCCTCGAGGAATGCGGTCGCATCGCCCTGGATGCTGCCCGCATCGCGAAAGCGCATACCATCGATCAAAACGGCCGTGTCCTGGTTTCGAAGGCCGCGCGTCCTGATCGATA
>QHXD01000621.1 GCA_003223895.1 Acidobacteriota bacterium | reverse complement strand
GGTGAATCCAAAGGACGGGACCCTCGTCGTCATCGAGATGAATCCGCGCGTTTCGCGAAGTTCGGCGCTCGCGTCGAAGGCGACCGGTTTCCCAATCGCCAAAATCGCGGCGAAGCTGGCCGTCGGTTATACGCTGAACGAAATTCCAAACGACATTACAAAGAAAACGCCGGCCTCATTCGAGCCAATGCTGGATTATGTCGTCGTCAAGATTCCCAAGTGGGCATTCGAGAAATTTCCGGAATCGGACCCGACACTCGGCACTCAAATGAAGTCCGTCGGCGAAGTAATGGCCATCGGGCGGACTTTCAAGGAAGCGTTCCTCAAAGCAGTGCGATCGCTCGAGACCGGCAAGGAGCCCGGCTCCGAAGTCATCGACAAGGATCGCATCCGCCAGAAGCTCATCACGCCCACGCCGGACCGCATTCCCTATCTTTTGCATGCTGTGGGTAATGGTTTCAGTATCGACGAACTGGTCGAGATGACTCACATCGATCCCTGGTTCCTGAACGAGATGAAGGAAATCGCGGATCTCATGAAAGAGGTTTCGGCACACAAGCTCGAAACTCTGCCGGCGGAACTTCTCCGGGAGGCCAAGCGTGCCGGATTGTCGGATTCCCACCTTGCGAGGTTTCTTGGAACTAAGGCCAGCGCAGTTGCGGCCAAGCGCGCCGACTATGGAATCATTCCCGTGTATAAGCGTGTCGATACGTGTGCGGCCGAGTTCGAGTCGTACACGCCGTACTTCTACTCGACGTACGAGGAGGAGGATGAGGGTTCGCCTTCCAATAGGAAGAAGGTGATCATTCTGGGGAGCGGTCCGAACCGGATCGGCCAGGGAATCGAATTCGACTATTGCTGCTGCCATGCCTCGTTCGCTCTCAAGGAAGAGGGTTATGAAACGATCATGGTCAACTGCAATCCCGAAACAGTTTCGACGGATTACGACACGTCGGACCGCCTGTACTTTGAGCCGCTGACACTGGAAGACGTTCTTCATATTGTCAAGCAGGAGAAACCGCACGGCGTGATCGTGCAGTTCGGCGGCCAGACACCTCTGAATCTCGCTCTGGATTTGCAGCACGCCGGAGTGCCGATCATCGGAACGTCTCCCGAGTCCATCGATCTGGCCGAAGACCGGAAGCGATTCGGCGACCTGCTCCGGAAGCTGAATATTCCGCAGCCGCAAAACGGCACGGCAGTCACGCTCGAAGAGGCGCGAGCCGTTGCCCGGCAGATTGGATATCCCGTCCTCGTCCGTCCTTCCTACGTGCTCGGCGGCCGCGCGATGGTCATCGTTTACGACGAATCCACGCTCGAGAACTACATGAGCGCGGCCGTGCAGGTCTCCCGCGAGCGGCCGATTCTGATCGATAAGTTCCTCGAAGATGCCTACGAAGTGGACGTCGATGCGATTTGTGACGATGAGGAGGTTGTGATCGGCGGGATCATGGAACACATCGAAGAGGCCGGTGTGCATTCCGGCGATAGTTCCTGCGTCCTTCCAACGTATCAACTGAATGAAGATCTGCGCGAAACCATTCGCCGGCACACGGTTGTACTCGGCCGCGCGCTAAACGTCGTCGGGTTGATGAACATTCAGTTCGCGGTGCGTGCCGGAACCGTCTACGTCCTGGAAGTGAATCCACGAGCGTCGCGAACGGTGCCTTTCGTCAGCAAAGCGACCGGTGTTCCGCTTGCGAAGCTGGCTGCCAAACTGATGGTCGGCAGGAAGTTGCGCGACTTCGGTTTGTCGAGCGAACTGAAGGTGGATCAGTACTGCGTGAAGTCACCCGTGTTTCCATTCGCGCGTTTTCTCGGCTCCGACACGATCCTCGGGCCGGAAATGAAATCCACCGGCGAGGTGATGGGAATTGATGACACATTCGGCAAGGCCTACGTGAAGGCTCAGATCAGTGCGGGTTCCGTCCTGCCGAAGTCCGGCGTTGCCTTCATCAGCGTGAATCAGCACGATAAGAACGTTATATCGAAGATTGCAGCGGACCTCGTCGAGATCGGATTCAAGATCGTTGCCAGCCGCGGAACGGCGCAGGTCCTGCGCAACTCCGGCGTCCGGGCCGAAACTGTCTACAAGGTGAATGAGGGCAGGCCGCACATAGTCGATTACATCAAGAGCGGCAAGGTGGACCTCATCATCAACACGCCTCTCGGCCGGGAATCATTCTTCGATGAGAAGGCGATCCGCCGCGCCGCCATTCATCATCACGTCCCGTGCATCACCACAATCCCCGGCGCCGCCGCCGCGGTCAACGGAATCCGCGCACTTCAAAGAGAGAGCCTGAATGTACGGACTCTGCAGGAATATCACGGAAGATAGGAAAAGGAAGCCAGAAGCCAGAATAGGGACCGCCCCGCTTCTGGCTTCTTGGCTTCTTGGCTTCTGGCTTCTCCTACTTCGGGCAGGCCGCATTCAGGTGCAGATCGAGCTCCTGTTGCGTGCCAAGCGGCACGATGCGAACACGTCCCCGCCGATGTTCTCCTACCACGTCGCAAACCCGCGTCCAGCCATTGTCCGTTGCAGGATTCGCCAGCCATTGAGCCGGTGCTCCTTTCGTCAACTTCAGGATGCTCACGGGACCACCGACTGTCGGATCCGTTCGCGAATACTCCTCGATGGCAGCCTTTAATGCCGCCGCCGCCTCGTTGGTTTTTGGAATTCGTCCCAGCTTTGTGAAAGTTTCGCGCAGTGTTGGGGAGTTCTTGCTCGTGAAGTATCCGGAACTGGTGCAGGATTGCGGCAGTATCGGTGACTTCGCGCAGATGGTCGGTGTGCCATCTGCGAATCCTGCCGAGATCATTGCCACGCCGTTGCTATTTGCAAGCGGAAGCCAAACCAGAAACCCGAAAAGAATTTCGTCGACCGGCCGCTCCAGCAAGTAACCATTCCGGCGGACGAACGAACTGAATAGTTCGCCTTCCATGCTGGTCAGGCCCGACATTGCGACGGCAGGTCCGCCCTGGACGTAAATCTTCGGCATGCCGTCGACATAACCGAAAGCTCGGCCGCTCCCATCCATGAATGTTGTCCGTGAATCGGAAGCGACGATGATGCCGTCTTCACAGATTATTGCCCCAATGAAGGTGCCCCCGAAGCGGTAGCCCGTTTCCTGGCCTGCGATAAAGAGAAGCGCGATGGATATCAGAAATCGAGGCATGGTTTGAAATTAACGCTCGGTCGCCGGGAAGGAAAGACTTTCAATTTCCGATGAATCAGTCTACGAAAGCGTTGAAAAATCAGGCTGGGACCTCCCGGCCTCAGATATCGTCCTAGGAGGAATCAGTTGGGTGGACTAAGGAGTTCACCCTATTTATAGATGACCAGGGCGCCCGTAGAGTAGCGCCGCATGCGTAGACAGGACAAGGGATTCAGCTTGGTTGAAGTGACCGTCGTCATGGGGCTGATTATGATCGGCTCGGCCGTGGCTGTGGTCCAGCTGCGCCAGTCCGCGGCAGCGATTGACGCGGATAAGGCCTCGAACATGGTCATCGCAGAACTCCGATATGCACGTCAGGTCGCCGTCGACGAACGGCGTACGGTGAATGTGGCGTTTGTTGGAAGTAATGGCATCACTGTAACTCGGCAGAATGGAGGCGGTTCCACGACTCTCCTGGACAGCGTTACCTTGCCTTCAGGCTATACCTTCGGACTTCCCACGGGCGTGGACGATACTCCAGAAGCTTTCGGAAATACACAGCCGGTGAGTTTCAACCTGGGGACGACCGGCAGCTTCCTGGGTGACGGCATTTTTGTAAGCGGCGCCGGCATTGTGATGAACGGAACGGTTTTCACGATCGGCGCCGG
>QHXD01000620.1 GCA_003223895.1 Acidobacteriota bacterium | reverse complement strand
CGCTAAGCCGTGGACCGCCAGATGAATCACCCTGTATGTTTCTAATGGCGCCTTCTTAAAGGCCCCCTCGTTTGCTGCCGAGCCCAAGAGAAGGTCCGTGGTGCCGGCTGGAAACGTACTTGCTGCGGCACGTATCTCAGCTGCGGAGCCAGGCAGATTGCCCAATCCATCCGGCCTGTATCCGCGAGTCAGGGCGTTCATCATTTTTTCGTTATACGGGATGCCGCCAATTGCCAGCAGCATTCGGCCGCGTGCTGGCGCTGACTTGGATTTGAGCAAATGCCATGCGCTCGCGGACGGTGCGTAGCTGATCGTGTGCGTTTGAGCGATATACCTCCCGGCCTGGTCAATTAGAGTGTCAAATGGAAGCAGATGAAGCTGCCCATCGCGAACGATGATGAGCTTCGTGATCGCGGGATTATTCAGCAGTGGTGCTAGCAGCATTCCGAAGAGTTGCCGGCCATCGTTCGCCGATGTTCCCTTCGTTGTGATCGTATTCAGATAGGACAGAGCTCGCTTTTCAATCTCGTCGCGAGCTGCTAGCGGAATGATGCGGGAGCCTTCACGAGTGATCACCAGGCAAAATGATCGTGGCGATGCCAACACGTACTCGAGAACCGCCTCACCGCCATCCAACGCGGATTGAATTTCTTGAAGTGGTTCCGCCTCACGAGCAGCCGGCGTAAAGGAGTTGGCCGTCGGGGAAATCCAGCGGCTTTGCTCGGCTAGAAATATGTCGTCTCGGATGCTCCGGATCTCCGCCGGGGACTTTGCCTTCAGGAGATCGAGCCGAAGCCGGGCCACTTTACGATCAATTTCGCGATCCTGATCAGAATTACCGGACGATCCTGTTCGGAGCCCGTCAGTGGTGGCTCTTCCACGGGCCCGTTCGAGCACCTCGTATGCCTTTCCCACGTTGTTGAGGTGCTCCGCGATGACTGAAAAATGCTCGTTAAAGATTTCACCCATTGCGGTAATGAGTGCGCCCTTGATTACGACCTTTGGCGCTTTACCAACCATGGCGTCGATGAAATCAGCGGCACGCGTGTAGGTTGCATCGGCCTCTTCATATTTTCCGAGGCTTGCTTGCAACTCAGCCAGATATTGGAGGCGCTTTGGGAATTCGTACATTTCGCCGCCGGCCTGGGATGATGAGATCGCCTGGGACGCCATCTGCTCGGCTTGCCGCAAATCATCGGATGCTCGATAAACGGCAGCCAACTCGAACTGCGCGTCTGCCAGCAGGCGATCGAAATGACCATCCTTTGCGAGTGTAATTGCGGTCTGAAGCTGCTGCGCAGCTTTTGAATAATCCTTGCGCGCAACAAAAACACCTGAGCTGGAGAGCAATACTTGCGCTTCTTTGACGCGCTTCTGGCGCGCCCGCGCTTCGGACAACAACTCTACCGTGAGCTTGTCAGCGTCGTCGAACCTCCCAAGTTCTTTTAAGGCCGTCAGTCTTCCGGTATAGATGAGGAATTGGTATCCCGCGTCGGGGTTTTGCTCAGCGGCTCTGGCGGCACGATCCAAATAATTGAGCGCCTGGTCAGGCTGGCCCGTCACAGCCAGCACGCTTCCAATAGCTGCGAGATACCGGATCTGCGCTCCAACGTCGCCAGTTAGGGTTGCTGTGATCAGCGTGGCGGCCACCATCTGTTGAGCTTTGCCAAGATCGCCATCGAGAAAATTGGCGAACCCGATCTCGCCAGAAGCGCGGTTCTGCCACTTCTTGTCTCCCAGTTCGCGCGCGATTTCAAGTGCCTCTTCCCAGTCTCGGCGCATTGGTTTGGAATCCAATTCGCCATCGATGTCTCCCTTCACCGCCAGGCAGAACAACCGAAGCTGCTTGTCCGACCTTAAGATGGCGTTTCTTTGGAGCTCCTCATCGAGCATTGCCGATGTTTCGGGCAGAGAGAGTTGTTCCATTGTGGAGCGGATGTGACCAATGCGCGCATATAACGCGTTTCGTGCGTCTCCACGTTGGGAGTACAAGCGTTCGGCTACGGCAAATAA
>QHXD01000619.1:6035-9213 GCA_003223895.1 Acidobacteriota bacterium | reverse complement strand
ACCAGCCATGTCAACGAGTCTTGCTGCAGCGAAACCCTGCACCTTGCGACGTTCGGGCTGCTTTATCTTGACTTCTCGTGATTCGAGGAACAAGGTATGCGCATCTACTCCCAGAGTATCCATGTCTAGTTGAACCCGGCAGTCGCCGGGTATGGAGCCATTTATGAACGAAAGAGCAGTTCTTTCTGTTGTGGCGGCTCTGACTATCGGCGCGTGGATGGCCCCGTTGGGCTTTGCTCAAACAAGCTCGACAGGCGCGCTGACAGGCATAACCACGGATCCATCGCGCGCAGTTATACCGGGCGTGGAAGAAACTCTGACCAATGAAGCCACACGCGAAGTGCGTACGGCGGTTTCAAACGAAAACGGCAACTATTCCTTTGGATTGCTCACTCCAGGCTCCTATCGCCTGGAAGCCGCATTACCAGGATTCAAAACGGCCGTCCGTTCCGGCATACGGATCAGCGTGACCGAAACCACGCGACTGGACGTTCAGCTTGAAGTCGGCGGGTTGTCGGAAAGCGTGAACGTCGAGGCCGCGCCGGTGATGGTGCAACAGGAATCCAGCGCGCTCGGGCGCGTGGTTAGTGACACGGTCGTTTCAAACCTTCCGCTGGTCAATCGGAATTTCACGCAGATTCTCGGCCTCTCGGCCGGAATCACGGTTGACGTGACGCATGCCGGCGAGCTGGGCCGAGGCAGCGGCGGGCAGGTGACGTCGCGGACCAGCGTCAATGGAGCACGTTCATTTGATAACAGCTTCCAACTCGACGGTATTGATTCCAACGATTTTGAAGCCAGTGACGGCGGCAACACCGGAGGCACCGCGGTGCCCAACCCGGACGCCATCGCAGAATTCAAGGTGCAGACCGGCCAGGCCGACGCTTCGTTTGGGCGGAATGCCGGGGCGCACGTAAACATCATTACGAAATCCGGGCAGAATGACCTCCACGGTTCTGCCTTCGAGTTCTTCAGGAACGAAGCTCTGAATGCGAACGACTTTTTCTTCAATAAGACCGGACAGAAGAAGCCGGTCGTCAGACAGAACCAGTATGGAGGAACCATCGGAGGGGCTATCACGCAGGATAAGCTTTTCTTCTTCGGCGCCTATCAAGGTACGAAGCAATTGAACGGATTGGCTGCGGGAAAAGCCAGAGGTATATGCAACTCGAATATCTCGTCTCCGCCATTGACCGATGATCGTTCAGCAGCGGGATTGGGCGCCTTGTTCGCCGGGAGGGCCGGTCAAAATGGAGGTGTGGCGATCAAGGCGGACGGTTCCAACATCAATCCCATCGCGCTGCGTTTGTTAAATACGAAGAATCCCGACGGCACCTATTTGTATCCCACCCCGCAGCTGATCGATCCCAGCCAGCCCTTCGCCCGTCAGGGATTTTCAACGTTCAGCGTTCCGTGCACATTTGACGAAAACCAGTACATGGCGAATGTGGATTATCTGCAGACGGACAAAAGCAAAATTGCCGTCCGTTACTTCCGTGCAATGACGGAGTCAAAAGTATCTTTCCAGAACTCCGCAAGTCCTCCCGGCGCTCCTTACTTGCTGCCCGTCAATCACCACGTGGTATCGCTGTCCCACAGCTATGTTTTCAGTCCACGGGTCTTCAATGAAATCCGGCTGGGCGCCTTCGTCGCGCCGTGGAGGCAAAGGACCCAGACACCTGTATTCACACTCTCGAGCCTCGGGATCAAGCCTCCTTATCCTCAGTACGATATTCGGTACAACATCACGATCACGGGTTCTTACGTGATGAGTTACGGTAACGACAAGCAGCAGCCTCAGAAGAACTTTGTGCTCGAGGACCATCTGTCGTGGGTGCGTGGCAGGCACAATATTCGAGTGGGCGGCGGCGGCACGCGTCTTCACAGCGACGTGATCGACGCTTGGCCGATGGCCAGTCTGACCTTCCAAAGTTTCCCGGATTTCCTGTTGGGGCTGGACTCTGCAGGCAACGGCTCCCCGTTTAGCAACGTCTTCTCCTCGTCCTTTGCCACGGGTCCGAAGGACGACGCGCAAATGCGTTCATGGGATGGGTTTGGCTATGTCCAGGATGACGTGAAAGTCAACCCGCGGCTCACCGTGAATCTGGGCCTTCGATACGAACGCATCGGGCATGCTTCGGATCGTCAAGGCGACGATACGAATTTCGACTTGAATCGCGCGAATCTCAATCCGCCGGCTGAAGGCACGTTTCAAGGTTATGTCGTCGGATCGAACTACAATTATCTCAGTCCGACGAAACAGCAACCCCCTGCCGGCGTCACGCGCCTGGATAACAATCTGGTTATCAAAGGAAAAGGACAAAACACCCTTGCGCCACGAATCGGCCTGGCCTGGCAGCTCCTGCCCAATTCCAGCAGGTTGTTGCTGCGCGCCGGCTATGGAACCTACTACACGCACCCCATCGGGCTTTTCTATTTCCCCCTGGGCGCTTCAGGCCGTACCAGCCTTTCACAGAGCGGCCAGTTCAACGCGGCGGCAAGTTTCCAGAACCCATTTGGGCCTACGCCCGCGGTCTCAACCACGGATCGGCACACCTGGATGTGGACGGATCCGCCTTATTCTCCCACCACGAGCAATACGGTCGGCGGCGTCCTTTCGCAGGATTTTCGGCACGGCATGACACAACAGTACAGCCTGAATCTCCAGAGCGAATTCGCAAAGAACTTCCTGCTTGAAGTCGGTTACGTCGGATCGAGAATGACACATCTGTCCTCCGGTATTTCAGCGAACCAGGCGCCGCTCGCGAGTCCGTCTAATCCCATCCGGGGCGTAACTACGAATACTGTCGCCAACATCCGGCAGCGTGTTCGAGTCCAGGGTTTTCAGCCGACCGGAATCAGCTACATCGATTCCATCGGAAGTGGCTGGTATAACAGCATGCAGGCGAGCGTGACCAAACGGATGAGCCATGGCATTCAGTTCCTGGCCTCTTATACATGGGCGAAGAATTTGAATACCGAAGCGGCAAAAGATTTCCGGTCTGGCCGCGGCGGAACCATTCCTGGCGACCAGGACATGCCGAAGCAGCGTTACGGCCGGTCGGAACTGAGCCGGGACCAGCGGTTTGTCTTCAGCTATGCTTACGAATTTCCGCGGCCCGCCAACCAGAATAGTTTGTTCGGAAGACTGGTTGGCGGCTGGTCGGTATCGGGCGTC
>QHXD01000619.1:0-6019 GCA_003223895.1 Acidobacteriota bacterium | reverse complement strand
TCCTGCAAACCAACGCCAACAATGTGTACGGGATCACTGCGGAACGGGCCCAGGTGTCTCCGGGGTGCACGCGCGCCGACATGGTCACTCGAGGACGGATGCAGGATCGGCTGAATGCCTTCTTCAATGCCAAATGCTTCACGACCCCGCCGGTGATCGGCGATGACGGCCGAGCGACTGCTTTCGGAAACACCGGCGTCGGCATTCTCAATGGTCCTGCTCAGCAGAACATCGATTTGTCGATTGTGAAAAAGATTCCCTTTGGTTCAAACGAGAGCAGACACGTCGAATTCCGAGCGGAATTCTTCAACCTGTTCAACACACCTCAGTTCGCGAATCCGGATACGAATTTCAGCGCGGGTACGTTCGGGCAGATCACGTCCACGTCTGTGAATCCCCGCTTTGTGCAACTCGCATTGAAGTTGAGCTTCTAGACCAGCGGCCTGTATATGGCGAATTGCTGCAATGAGGAGATTCATGAAAACGAAAATAAGAACGATCTCTGCCATAGCGGCGGTGATTATTGTCTTTGGTTTGGCTTCGTTGGGTCTTTCCCAGACAGCCTCAACCGGAGCTCTGACAGGAACAACGACCGATGCCACGCGTGCGGTAATACCGGGCGTGGGAGTGACGCTTACCAATGAAGCAACTCGAGAGGTGCGTACTACGGTCTCAGGAGAAAGCGGCAGCTATTCGTTTCCGCATGCCGGGATTCAAACCGGCCGTTTGCTCCGGCGTTCGGATCACGCTCACAGAAACCACGCGCCTGGACATTCAGCTTGAAGTCGGCGCTGTGGCGGAAACGGTTACGGTGGAAGCGGCTCCCGAGATGGTACAACGCGAGAGCAGCGCATTGGGGCGCGTCCTCGGCCAACAGGCCGTGGTGAGCCTTCCGCTGGTTAGCCGGAACTTCACTCAGATTCTTGCGCTCTCGCCGGGTATTACGACCGACGTGACGAATGCCGGCGAAATTGGTCGTGGCAGCGGAGGGATCTCCATCGGGAAGACCACCGTCAACGGAAGCCGCACGTCCGACCACAACTACCAGATCGATGGTCTGGACGCGAACGATTTTCAGCAGAGTGGCGGCGGGTTGACTCCGGGCGCGCCCGTGCCCAATCCGGACACCATTCAGGAGTTCAAGGCGCAGACCGGTCTGGCGGATGCTTCGTTCGGAAGGAATGCGGGCGCCAATGTGAACATCATCACCAAATCCGGAACGAATGACTTTCACGGCACGCTCTTCGAGTTTTTCCGCAATGAAGCGCTGAACGCGAATGATTTCTTCTTTAACCTCGCCGGACAAAGGAAACCGGTCGTTCGGCAGAACCAATACGGGGGAACCTTCGGAGGCGCGATCAAAAAGGACAAGTTATTTTTCTTCACGTCTTATCAGGGGACAAAGCAGTACAACGCACTCGTGGCTGGAAAACTGAAGGTATCCTGCAGCGCGAGCATCACCGGCCCGCCGCTGACCGATGATCGATCGGCCCCGGCGTTAGGCGCGTTGTTCGCAGGACAGAGCGGCCAGAATGGAGGCGTGGCGATCAAGGCGGACGGCTCTAATATCAATCCGGTCGCGCTTCGCATACTGAACATCAAGAGCCCTGACGGCCCTGGCTATCTATTCCCCACCCCTCAGGTGATCGATCGCAGTCAGCCTTTTGCCCGCCAGGGTTTTTCGGTAACCAGGAAACCGTGCTCGTTTGGGGAAGACCAGGGCATGATGAATTTGGATTTCCTGCAGACAGAGAAAAGCAAGTTTGTGGCACGCGGATTCTACGCGACGAGTAAACAGACGGCGACGTTTGGCGACGCCACCGCGAATGTTCCAGGATTTCCGCAGTATTCAAACACGAGGTTTCTGGTCGCTTCGCTGGCCCACAACTACGTTTTCGGCCCAAACGTGTTCAACGAAGTGCGAGGCGGCGTGACGCGCACGTTTAACGGCCCGTACTTTTCTGCGCCTTTCAAATGGTCCGACGTCGGCGTTTTTGCCCCGGTACAGGATACCGACCCCGGCATACTGATCACCGGCTCTTACCGGGCGACTGTCGGTACGATGATCAATTATCCGCAGTGGGTGTACCAGGTCTCGGACAACCTTTCCTACATTGTCGGGAAACATACTCTTCGATTCGGCGGCGGCGTTATGCGGCTTGGACTGGACCTCAATGGCCAGGGCGGCGCTTCCGCTCTCACTTTCCTCAGTTTCCCGGATTTCCTCTTGGGCATGAGCGGAGCGCAGAACGGCACGCAGTTCAGCAATATCAATGCCTCCAGCTATGGTTATGCCAATGAGCGTTTCAACACGATGCGTCTGTGGGATGGCAATGCCTACATCCAGGACGATATAAAGGTCAGCTCACGGCTGACGCTGAATGTCGGGCTGCGGTATGAACGCCTGGGTGATGTATCGGATCCTCTGGGCAACGCTGCAACATTCGATCCGTATCGAGCCAATCCCGACCCGCCGGCATCGGGCACCTATCAGGGCTTTATTATTACAGGTGGCCACTTCTGCTGCGAGGCTCAGTTCCCCAATTCCAATGGCATTCCTCCCGGTTCCATCAGAAGCAAAACCAAAGTCACAATCGATGGTCAGGGACAGAACAACCTCGCCCCCCGCTTCGGTTTGTCGTGGCAGATCCTTCCCAACTCGAACCGGCTGGTTTTACGCGGCGGCTATGGCATGTATTACAGCCATATCAGCGGTGACGCCGGTCCTTTGAACCTCGATAATGCCATTCGTGGCAGCGGCAGCCAGGGACTCAGCGGAGTTAACGCGGTGAATTTCACGCTTGAGAACCCGTTCGTTCCGCTTCCTCCCAACAGGACGGTCTGCGGTGGCGGAACCTGGAAGTCGTGTCAAAACAAGATCGTCTGGTCCAGAGACCCCTATTCACCAACCACTAACCAGAGCATGGGCGGAATGGAGATGAGTTACCGGCCGCCGGTCACGCACCAGTACGGCTTGAACATCCAAAGTGAACTGGCACAAAACGTGTTGATGGAAGTAGGTTATGTCGGTAGCCGAGGGTTACACATGATCTCGTCCACTCCGACGAACAGCGCCATGCTGGCAAGTCCATCCAATCCCATCCGGGGTGTCACGACCAATACGGTGGCGAACGCGCGACTCCGTGTTCCGATCCTCGGTTTCACACCAACTGGGATCGACCTGGTCGGAAATTCCGGAGCGTTCTGGTACAACGGCCTTCAGGCAAGCCTGACCAAAAGGATGAGCCGCGGTCTCCAGATGATGGCTTCCTACACGTTCACCGGGCTTTTCTCACCTATGCCGGGGCCAAGGGCATTCACCTCGGAGACCCAACGGCTGGAAAGAAGCAGGCCTACGGGAGGTCTGAGACCGGCCGCGATCATCGATTCGTCCTGAGCTATGTCTACCAGTTGCCGGGACTCGGGGCCAGCGATAGCTTCATTCGAAAAGTGGTTGGCGGATGGGTCCTGTCGGGCGTTACCGTACTTCAGAGCGGTACGCCGATGACGATCTCTTACACCAATACCAACAACGTCCGGGGCAAAACCACCGACCGCGCCTCACTCAAGGCGGGTTGCACTTACGCGGATCTGGGAACCTCCGGCCGGCTGCAGGACAGGCTGCGGCAATATTTCAACACCAGCTGCATTACAACACCGGCCGTAGTGGGGGATGACGGAAGGGCCACTGGTTTTGGAAATATGGGCGTCAGCATTATTGATGGTCCGGGCCAGAGGAACACAGACATATCCATCGTGAAAACGATTCCGTTAGGTTTCGAGAACAAGAGTCTGGAATTCCGTTCGGAATTCTTCAACCTGTTCAACACGGCCAATTTCAGTAACCCTGCCACGGATTTCAACAGCAGCGACTTCGGACGAATTTCAACGACCGCTGTCAATCCACGGTTCGTCCAACTTGCTCTGAAGTTCATCTTCTAACCGGCGAAGGCCGGTCTCGGGCGGCCTTCGCACACTTTTTCCGAAGGCACCATCCGCGTAATTCGCGTAATCCGCGGCTGGTTCCCCTTTTCATCAGAACGCCAGTCGCAACTGAAGCTGAATCACACGAGCAGGTTTGGTCGCAATCGCCTGGCCGAACTCAATATTGGCAAGGTTGGTTGAAATGTCCGTGTACTGCGTGTGATTGAGCGCATTCAGCAGGTCCGCCTTGAATTCGAGATTCCTGCTTTCTCCCAGCGAGAATTGCTTTCCCAGAGAGAGGTCCATGTTGCTGCTCCCGGGGCCTCGCAGCGGGGCGGGTCCGGCCTGCCCGCGCCGGATCGTCCGGTTGGAGGCGCGGCTGATTTCCACCGCTTGGAAGGCCGCCGGATTCAGATACTGCAGGTTTCCGTAGCTGCAACAGTTCTGATTTACAGCGTTGTGGATGTCCAGAATATCCGGGCGCCCGCCTGTCTGAGTAATGGGGATGGGGACTCCGGTTGAAGATCTCCAGATGCCGGAAATCTGCCAGCCTCCCAGGGCGTTTCTGGCCAGCACCGAGTTGGCGAAAGGTGTGGGCGCCTGATAGACCCAGTCAAGGACAACGCTATGCGCGACATCGCCGGTGGACAGGCTGCGCTCGATCTTCACATTACCGAAGTCTTCGATGCCGCCGCGCGTATCGCCATAGGACCCATGGCCGGTGTCACCGCCTGTATAGGACAGGGCTTTCCCCCACGTGTAATGCACGTTGTACAACAATCCATGGGTCGTCCGTTGTCTCAGCGATGTCTGCCAGGAATTGAAATTCGTCTGCTGGGAATTGTCGATATAGCTGACCTGGATATCATGTTGAACTTCACTCCGCGCGTCCCGACGAATGCGCTCTCCAGCACGAGCGACGAAGTCAGCGCGCGCTGAAATCCCAGAGTGTAATTCATCGCATAGGGGGGCTTCGTTTGCGGATTATCGCGCGTAGCGGATGCCAGTTGAGGCCTGGCCCTGGCTTCGGTTGCAACCCGGTCCGCGATGTCGCCGCCGTAGAAAGGCCACTTCAGGCCGAGGGCGGCGGACTCCGCCCTGGTAAACGTGCGGGTGCGAGGAATAAAGGGTCTTGTTACTTGCGTTTCGTACGATTGCAGATCGAAGCCCTGGAAATTGACACCGAAACCGCCTCGCATGACGAAGTCACCCCGGCTGTCGGCGGTGTAAGCGAAACCGAATCTGGGCCCGATGCTGAGGTTGTCGTTCTCAAACGGATTCAGCGGATCACGAGGTGGGCCCCATGCGAAGTTCACCGCATCGATCAATCCATCCATGTTGAACAGGCCAGCGGGTTGACTGTCGTAGCGGGTATAACCGACGTAATGACCATAGCGGTCGTAGCGCGCTCCCAGGTTGAGGACCAGCTTCCGGTTTACTCGCCAGTCGTCCTGCAGGAAGAACCCGAAGTTGACCATCCGTGACCAGAACGCCGGCTGACCGCCGTTAAACAGGACCGAGGCCGGCTCATTCTGCATGAGATCCTGCAGGTTCTGGTAGGTGACCAGCCCGGACTCCGAATCCGGCGTTCCACCCTGGATAAGATTGAGGGAGCCGCCAAACTTCCAGGAGTGCGTTCCGCTGACGAGGGCGACCTGTTGATCGAGAGACCAGCTCGGTATGGCGCCCCAATTACGCTTCTCCCTGTTGAGACCCGTCATACCTGGATACGAAATTGCCGGAACCGACTGCCAGCCCGGAACTGTTTCGGTTTTGGCGGGATTTTTTTCCAGCCACAACTTCTCGTATTTGTTCTGAAAGTTCTGGTTGTATCCGGCCCGGGTCGACGAGGTCCAGCGGCCCCGGCCGATCACATAGTTCGCGCTTGCGCGGCGCGATTTGACGCTGACAATCAGGGGATCCAGGGGCTGGAGATTGGCGTTGACCTGGTAAGGATGTCCGCCGGAGAACGTTAAATAGAGGTTGCCGCCACCGACCAGGTAATCGGTTTTGAAGTCGACGTGATCATCATCATTCTGCCGGACTCCTGAACCGATCCAGCGGGCCAGGAGATCTGTAGGAGCGTAAGGCTGGT
>QHXD01000618.1 GCA_003223895.1 Acidobacteriota bacterium | reverse complement strand
ATAAAAAAGCGCCTGCCAGCAGGCATGCGAAGGCGGCCATCAGAAAATAAATATACAAGTCTTTGCGAACAGCGTTCGATTGAAAGCCGGACACAGGCCGCGCGGCAAACAGGATTTCCTCGATTGCCTGGTCCACTTGTTTGTCGCTCTCACCCCGGAAAAACCGTCCGCCGGTTCTTTCGGAAATTTGTCTCATGGTTCTCGCTTCTGCGTGGCTGACCAGCCGACTCCCTCCGTCACGCTGGAGATATTTCACGACCTGTCCGTTCAAGCCTCCCGCCATCTCCAGCGGGACGTACGAGCCATTCGCCGTACCCAGACCGATGGCGTAGACCTTGATCACCGATCTAATCAGGTCGGCCAATGGCTTCTCGATCTCGCCCGCCGTATCGTCGCCGTCGGAGAGAAGAACGAAGATGACGCGCCGCTTTTGCGCGGCTTCCGTGTCGACCTCTTGTTCCGTGGTGATCGCGTTTGTCAGCACGGATCCCACGTTGGTGCCGGGCTCCGGCATATCCTGCTGGTTGAGATAATCGAAATAAAGCAGGATGCTTTGCGGATCAGTCGTCAAATAGGACAAGACCACGCTGGTCCAGTTGAACACGATCAGGCCGTAACGGTCCTGGGACTGTTTCAGATAAATGAATCTCTGGATGATTCTTTCGGCGCGGCCCAATCGGCTCGGGTCCATGTCGCGTCCATACATCGAGGGGGAAATATCCAATAAGAAAACCAAATCCGTGGGTGCAGGCACCGCGCGAAGTTCCCGGACAATCACCCTCGGGTAAGCGAGGCCCAACGCCATCAGGGCGAGCGCGGCGACAAACAGTAAACCGCGGAACCATTGCCTGCCCGACCAGGAGATCCTCGAGATGGACTGGAGGTTCTCGATGTTTCCGAACCGGATCCGCATCCGTCGCTGATGCCGTAGGCCAATCCCCCAAAGCAGGATTACAAAGGGGATGACAAGCAACAGCCAGAAGTATTCTTGTCTTGCAAATTCCATCAAGGGGACTGCTCGGCCGGAAGGGCTGGCGGCCGCTGCTCTTCGACCCTGACGTTCTCCATCAGGATCTTGATCTTTCCCTGCTGATCCTGGTTCATGAGATTCCGAACATAACTGACGTATTCAAAATTGTACTTCGCGTCCCAGTCGTTCGGGTTGAGCCGGAGGGAATCGCGCAGCGTGTCCTCGGCGGCGTGCAGGGATTCTTCAAGCAACCGGGTGTCCTTCCGGGTCGATTCGCGATAATTCTTGATCGCCTTGCGAAAAGCGATTTCGCCCTTTAATAGAAGGAATCTGCCATCGGTGCTGGAACTGCCGGCGACTTCGGCCTCGCGGTCCATGCGCTCCTGGGCATCGTCGTAGCGCCCGAGCGCATAGAGCAGGCGCGCCTGGTTGAATATGAGATTGCGTCGGTCTTTTGCGGGTATCACTCGCAGGGCACCCACGGACCTCAAACGCTGCTCGATATTCTCGTATCGCTTCAGCGCCGCCTCCGGATCCCCCTGGCTATAATCTTCCGCAGCCTGATCCATGCCACGCAACAGCGAGCCATAACTTAGCCCGATGGCCGTCACGATCAGCAGCGCGATGGCCGCAAAGATCTTCCCGAATTGTTTGCCATATTGTTTCCGGCCCATTCGTTTTTCTGCCGGTAATTCGGGGACAGACTATGAAGGTGTGAATGAATTGCAGGGAAGGGTGTTCCCCTCCTCGGAGAGGAGGGGTGGCTGCGCCATAAAGAAGATGCTGCGAAGCCTCCCTATGAAGGCGCAGACGGGGTGGTCAGTCCCGGATAACGTTTCAACGTCAACATTTACCATAATGATCACCCCGTCTGCGCAAGTTCGGAGGCTTCGCGCCTTTTTCTTACTGGCGCAGCCACCCCTCCTGTTCCAGGAGGGGAACGCCCTGTCCCGGCAATTCATTCACACCTTCAAAGACCGCGCTACAGTTCCGAATTACCGGCCTTTGCGGCCAATATAGACTTTGGAACTAACAGAAGCCAAGCCATTTATTGCGACAGAAGAATTCAGCGTGATATATTCCGCAGTTAATTGATGATACGCGCGAAGCTTCTCAGTTTTAAGTTCTTAGTCCCTGCGGTGCTTGTTGTGGCTGCAGTCGTGTTGGCGATCACAGCCATCCCTGCCCGGCCTTCCAGCATCACCTGGGAAAGGGACTACGAGAAAGCCATTGGCAGAGCCCGAGCCGAGAAGAAGTTGATTATTGCCGACATGTTCACGGACTGGTGCACGCTTTGTAAGAAGATGGACGCGGAGACTTTTGCAGAGCCTCGGCTTATTGAGAAAATGGCCAACAAGTATGTTTGGCTGAAGCTGAACACTGAAACTGAAGAAGACGGCATTCGATTGCAAAAAGATTTTGCAATCTTAACGTATCCCACGGTTTTGGTTCTGGACGGCCAGGGAGAGGAAGTCGATCGAGTTGACCGTTTTCTGCCGTCCCCTCAATTCACGCAAACTGTCGAATCCTTCCTTGAAAATCCCGATTCGCTCGGCGGCCTGAGAAAAGCAGTTCTGAAGCAGCCCAATTCCGTTTCGACGCGATACGCTTTGGCGGAAAAACTTCTAAACCAGAGCAACTATGCCAAAGCCGCCCCGGAATTTCAGAAGGTGATCGAACTGGATCCTGAAAACCGCGAGGGCAAGACCGACTTGAGCCACTACAATGTTGCGCTCTGTCTCGCCAGCCAGGAAAAGTTTGTCGAGGCCATCGCCGAACTGGATCTTCTTCAGACTCGCTTTCCGCGCAGCGACACCGTAGCGGATGCGACCGTGCTGCGGGGACAGATTTACCATTGCTGTAACAAGCTGGATCAGGCGCAGGCCGTCTTACGAGAATACGTGAACAAGTATCCCACGCACGGTCATATCCAGGAGGTCGAAAACCTGCTGGCGATAATGGACGCTGCCAACGAGGGCAAGTAGACCTCGACCTTCCTTCCTTTATTTCTTGCCCGCGGGATCCCTGATTTTCTGATTGAAGTCTCTCTCGTCGACTGGTGCAAAGATAACTTCGAGCATTTCGCCGCCGGCTGAGCCTTTGGGTTGAAGCCTGAAGACTCTCGGATTCGTCGTCCAGGGCTTCGTGTATGTTCCGGGATCGTTGATGTTGAGCACAAGCTCGAGGTGGTCCCGGTCCAGACGTCTCCACCGCTCAGTCAACCGAAGCTGGTCGCTGATCGGATCGCCCCACTCGTCGAGCCAGCCTCTCGCGTCTATACCGACTGTATCGACGACGAAAGTGTCCCCTTCCCATTTGCCCACGGAATACCCATACCAGCGTCCCCAGTAAGGGTCGACGTTATCGGGCATCTTTCGATCGGTCCATATTTCACGCCAAACGCGCGTCCATTCGAACAGTTGCACGATTTTGTCGGGTGTGTGGACGAGTTGGAATGGTCTGTTGTAGACAAGCGCGCGGATCAGGCCCGGCGGATTGGCATCTCCGAGCAGGTCGTTCGAATAGACGGGTGGAACGGCTCTCGGTCCCTTTCCCGACAAGTTGGCGTTGACGGCTTTCAGGCCTTCGGGTGTCAAAGGAGATGAGGGCCCCCACTGGGTCTGGATGCCGCCATCTTTGAGGAAACCTTTCGCGTCAGCTCCTGAATTGGCGTTTCCCCGGCCGCCTCCTCCCTGGCCGAGCCAGAGTCCACTCAAATCGTGAGGGTCATGTGGCGGACTGGGCGGCTCAGCGGCCGCATTGCCCCTTCCCCCGCGTGCGCCCTGGCCGGCGTGAGCGAACGGAATCCAGGAGCAATCGATCCCATAAGACGATTTCTCATCTTCGACTCCTTCTACTGATTGCCCGCGTTGTCAGTCGGCTTTACGGTCCCTTTGCCCTTAATGTCCACGACGCAATTCAAACATTCGCCGACGGCCCGGCCCGTTTTTGACGGATGCACTTTAACGGTGATCTCATCACCGGGTTTGAACGTATTCTTGCTCCAACCCCAACGGAGCATGACGCCCGGGCTGTTCATCTCGATTCCATAACTCTGACCTTTGAATTCTCCCTCCGCGATATCGACCCACAGCTGGGCATGTGGATTTCTCCACACGAATTCTTTAATAGTTCCATTAAGCGTGATTTGTGTATCTTGATCGTAGGAAATGCCCGTTCCATGATGGGCGAGTGCCGGCACGGATAGGATGGCTGCGCCGATGATCATCAGCGACAGGATAAGCAAAGCTCTTCTCGTCGTCTTCTGTCCCATATCGATTACCTCCAGAAATTGCGGGAACCTTAGCGAATTCTAGAACGATCGCTATTATGTACAGCAGCGAAAAACGCGCGGATGTCGTCAACCCACAGCTTCGGCTGCTCGAACGCGGGGAAGTGCCCGCCACGCTGCATCGTCGTGAAGTGCACGACGTTGTAGCGCGTTTCGGCGGCCTTGCGCGCTTCCGGGCTGCTTGTGTCCACAAGGTTTCCGCGGCGATCGTATTGCGACGGGAAGGAACCGCAGCCGGTCGGAACGTTCACCCGGGCCTCAGGCCGCGGGAAGGGCGTCGGAGCCAGACCGCCAAGCATGTGACGGCTCTCGTAATAGATCCGCGTCGACGAAGTGCCGCTGTTGGTGACCCAGTAGATCATGATGTTCGTCAGCAGTTCGTCCTTCGTGAAGACCTTTTCCATATCGCCCTGATGGTCGCTCCACCCATACCACTTTTCGACGATCCACGAAGCGAGGCCGACAGGTGAATCGCTCAATCCCTGGCCCAATGTTTGCGGCTTTGTCGATTGAATCTCCTGGTAGCCCAAATTATGAGCCGCGTTGACAGCACTGTTTGGGAGCGGTACCGGCGGTGTCGGATTTCCGGTGCTTGCGGCTGCCGGCGCAGGCGCGCCGCCGCAGCCGGCCAGATGCAATGCCGCCACATGTGTGGGATCGTCGAGCGCCACTCGGGTGGCGATTCCATTCCCCCAGTCGCTGCCGTGCGCGGCGTAGCGCGTATAGCCGAGGCGCGCCATCAGCTGAACCCACATGCGAGCGATCCGTTCAGGGTCATAGCCCTTTTCCCGCGGCTTGCCTGAGAAGCCGAAACCTGGCATCGCGGGGATGACGACGTGGAAGCTGTCTTCAACGCGGCCGCCGTAAGCGGCTGGATCGGTGAGCGGGCCAATCACTTTTTCGTACTCGATGATCGAGCTTGGCCATCCGTTGAGCAGCAACAACGGCATCGCATTCGGATTTTTCGACCGCTGATGGATAAAGTGAATGTCCACCCCGTCGATGTTGGTCCTGAATTGATCGAATTCGTTCAGCCGCTTCTCTTGAGCACGCCAGTCGTACTTGTCACGCCAATAGTCGACAAGGCCCTTGAGATACGCGAGATTCGTGCCGTAGTCCCACCCCGCGTCCGTGAATTCATCCGCAAAACGAACCCGCGACAACCGCTGTTTCAAGTCGGTCAACACGGCATTAGGAATGCATCGGCAGCGCGCTGCGCGTGTAAGGGTTGCATGACCGCGAGAAACGCTGACACGGCCAGAGTCGCCGACAGACGTCGAATATAGCTTGAATTCATCATCAACCGCCTTCCGTTTTTTTTGTGTCGCTGACTGGACGTTCTCCCAACATGTGGCCGCAACCGGCTCTGTTCGCCCAATATTCCCATGCGCGCCACGTTTGCGTCGAATAGGGTTTGTAACCGGCTGCCCGCGCCGCAATCTCGCCGTCAGACAGCGGCTTGTACTTGCCGATCTGCATCGCCGCCAGCTGGACACGCGCATTGCGTGGGAGATACACAGAAATCCTGACGGCCTCGATGACGGATCGCGCGGCCGCCGCGAATCCGTGGCCGCGCATCAATACCACGTTGTTGTTGCCGAGACAACGTGCCAGATCACGACCCTGGGACATGTCCCTGACCAGAAGGTCAGTGTCCCCGAAGTTGTCGGCGATATCCCAGACCGGCACATTGCGTCCGATGAAGCTTCCCGAGTGGATAACCGGACGGAGTGGAACGTCCGTAATTCCGAACGGCAGAATCTCCTCGGCATGAGCGTGCACAACCGCCTGGACGTCCGGGCGCGCCTCGTAGATTGCGCCGTGGATGAATCGTTCAACAGCCGGCGAGCGGCTGTCGCTGACCGGTTGGCCATCCGGGCCGAATTCCATGAGGTCGCCACGCTCGACCAGCTCCGGAGCACGCATGCGGGCCATGAAGAATCGCTCAGGCTTTGTGGGATGGCGGACGCTGACGTGGCCATAAGCATCCACCACGCCTTCGTTCGCAAGGATGCGATTGGCGAGCACGAGTTCGTTAAGAACAGCGTCCAATGTCGTTTTGTTCATGCCCGCGTTCAAATACCGCCAGAAGAATTCTTTCATGGTACTTGAACGCGGGCATAAAGCCCACGGCTACGTGCTCACGCCGCAGGAGTCGCTAGAAGAGAAGTTTCAGCGCCACCTGGATCTGGCGCGAACGAGCCGAGCCAGTAGTCGTAATAACCCCTGCCGTCGGAAGCGGCGCCTCCCCGTTTGCACTTCCCGCAAAGACCTGGCGGAAGGCATCGTTTATGGCAAAGTTGGGGTGATTGAGAATGTTGAAAAATTCCCCTCGGAACTCCAGGGCTCCGTTATCGCCCAGTTGCTTGACCGGTATATTCTTTCCGAGCGAAAAATCCAAATTAAAGTAACCAGGGCCCGTCAGAAAATTTCTTCCCGAAGTTCCCAGAAATCCAGCGTCCTGGAGTGCAAACGCAGTCGGGTCGAAGTAGCGGT
>QHXD01000608.1 GCA_003223895.1 Acidobacteriota bacterium | reverse complement strand
CAGAAATACACGGATGCATCTCGCATATTGAGACACGGTTGTTGGCGCGAGAGCGCGCTGATCTTGCAGATACGTTTCGAACTCCCGCACACACTGCCCGACCGGCGTGATGCCTCCGGAATCTGCCTTCTCTGCGCCGACCATTCCGCCGCGCCGCAAAAACTCCAGGAACTGCTTCCACGAGGGATTGTCCCCGCGGTCAATCTGCTTTTGACCCGAGCGATGCCGCAAGTATTGCGCCGCATGCTCCCCACTGACCTCTCCGGCGCGGAATCCTCTTCGCCCAAGCCATTGACTGAATCCCGCCGCCAACACGACGCGACGGTGTACGCGATGCTTCGAGTACCCTTGCTCAAACGCCCATATACCAAACGGCCGGACGTGCGCCGCAAGTAGACCTTCTGGTGGCTGCCTCATGAACAGCCGTTCGTTGATGACATATCTCATGCTTGACTCCTTTCCCTAAATCGGGTTGATCTCGGAGCCAAGACTATGTCGGTAACACGTACGGCTTCTGCAAGCTCAGTCAGGCTGGAACAAATGTTGAAGACATAATCCTGTAGCCAACATAGTGCGAGTGGACTAAACCGCTATCGCGGTAGGGCACAGTTGAGACATTGATTCCCGACCTGTAACTTCGGCACTCTCGCTCGCATCCTCTATTCTTCCGACGTCAGCTCCGTTGCGAAAAGATGGACCCGCTGCTTGCAGCACATCCATCTCGCAAAGGAGCTTTCTATGACACCACTTCGAACCCGAATGACAGAAGACATGCAAATACGGAATTTGTCGCCGCATACACAGGCGTCGTACGCGCAACAGGTCTCGCTGTTTGCTCGTCACTTCAACAGGTCACCCGAAGAACTCGGGCCAGAGGACATTCGTTCTTACCAGGTATACCTGACGAATGAAAAGAAACTCGCCCCAAGTTCGGTCTTGATTGCCGTGTGCGCGCTGCGCTTCCTATACAGGGTCACCCTGCGGAAAGACTGGGTCTTCGAAGACATGATCCCTGCGCCAAAGAAGCCCCAAACATTGCCTGTCGTTCTGAGTCCCGAAGAAGTGTTGCATTTTCTGGACTGCGTGCAACACATCAAGCATCGCACGATCCTAACGACCTGTTATGCGGCGGGTCTGCGCATTTCTGAAACGATTCGTCTGAAACCGAACCACATTGACAGCCAACGGATGGTGATTCGCGTCGAGCAAGGGAAAGGTCAGAAAGACAGATACGTGATGCTCTCGCCGAAACTGCTGGAGGGCCTAAGGCACTGGTGGCGAACCGAGCGGCCGACTCAGTGGCTATTTCCCGGCGATATTCCGGGTGCGCCTATCAGTAGGTCCGCCGTCGAGGTGGCCTGTCAAAAAGCGCACGAGCTTTCTGGCATTCCCAAGCCGATCACGCCACATTCCATGAGACATGCTTTCGCGGTGCACCTGCTTGAAAACGGAACGGACGTCCGAACAATCCAACTTCTGCTTGGTCACCGAAGCCTGGCGACAACTGCTCGATATTTGAAAATCGCAACCACAAAGGTTTGTTCAACGGCGAGCCCCCTCGATTTACTTCCACGTCCTGTTGTTCCTGACCCAAAGCCGACAGCACCTCAATACTTCTAAGCGTCGGGCCGATGCCACGCCCGAAGCCGGAACTGGCGGACGTATTCCGCCGCTACGGTGAAGCCTATCGTCAACAATTCGGAGCATTGCTGTCCACAGCGCAGCGGCGGGTGATGACAGCAATCGAACAGTGCCGCACCGCCGCCCTCGGCGGCCATGTCGAAGTGTGCGACCGGTGCGGCCACCAACGCATCTGGTTCAATTCGTGTTCGGACCGTCACTGTCCAAAGTGTCAGTCTTTGGCTCGGGCCGAGTGGCTCCAGGACCGAGAATCGGAGCTTCTCCAATGCCCGTATTTTCACGTTGTGTTTACGGTACCGGAACAGATTGCTGACATCGCCTTGCAGAACAAGAGAGTCGTGTACGGCATTCTCTTTCATACCACCGCTGAAACGCTCACGACCATCGCGGCCGACCCCGAACATCTGGGGGCGACAATTGGCTTCTTCGCGGTACTCCACACCTGGGGCCAGAATCTGCTACACCATCCTCACCTGCATTGCATCGTTCCCGGCGGCGGAATCTCGCCCGATGGCACGCGCTGGATCTCCTGTCGGCCGAATTTCTTTCTGCCCGTACGTGTCTTGTCGAGTTTGTTCCGCCGCTTGTTTCTGAAGTATCTCGAAAAGGCCTTCGACTCGGGCAAGCTGCAGTTCTCTGGTTCACTGCGAAAACTCGAAGATCCGCGAGAATTCCGCTCTTACGTTGCTCCACCGAAGAAGAGCAAATGGGTGGTCTACGCCAAGGCGCCCTTCGGTGGGCCGCGACAAGTGCTCGACTACGTCGGCCGCTACACTCATCGTGTCGCCATCTCCAACAACCGCTTGCTCGGCATTGAAGACGATCAGATCCAGTTTCACTGCAAGGATTACCGTGACAACGATCAGCAAAAGACGATGACGTTGTCGGCCGACGAGTTCATCCGCCGCTTTCTGCTTCATGTCTTGCCCGACGGATTCCAACGCATCCGCTACTACGGTTTCCTCAGCAACCGCGACCGAGACGAAAAGCTCACACTTTGTCGTCAACTGTTGGGAATGCTTCCTTTAGATCCTGAACCGGCTCCTGCAGACCAGCCGGCCAATTACGACTACAATCAGGTCCTGGAAGACCTGAGGTCCTGTTTACGAAAATGTTCCGTTTGCCAGCAAGGCCGCATGATTGTCCTTGAAGTCGTGCCGCCAACTGCTGGTGCACCGTTGATCGATACATCCTGAGACCTGTCGTGACTGTAACTGCGACAAACCGAGAGCCAATTTTCAATGTTGCGGTCGGAGTGTGCCTGCTTTGGCTGTCACGGCCCGGAGAAAGAGGTCCACACAGGCAGTTGACCAGCCATGGGCAGCTCGCCGACCTGCCGCTTCCCGCCTTTATGCGTGCTCAGGTCGCTCCTCTTGATTCCTGCAGACCGATGCCTTTGACTGTTGACAGTTCCTTCCGTGATTCAACACACGTTTGCAATTCGGCAACCATCACTGGGACCTCACGCACGCGGTTTAGTCCAATCCGTTTTTAGTCCACCGCCGCGGCTTGGCCACATCTCGCCTTGGCCTGAACATGATTCGCCGCGTCGCTGGGCTAAAAACGCTCTGCACTATGCCGCACTCCTGAATATTCCGAGTCATTGCCACAAGTGCCTGCCATGTCTACCTTTACGTGACGGACAATTCGGCATAGTACGGGATGTGTGTGATGCTCGGCGGATGAACATTGAACACTTTTTCAACGA
>QHXD01000607.1:5259-7850 GCA_003223895.1 Acidobacteriota bacterium | reverse complement strand
GGCGCCAGGTTATTGGAGTCCGCTGCAGGAAGGTTCCAACTTCGAGTTTTCGTTTATTACGAAACCCCTGGAGCCGTTTCGTGATCGCGTAGTCCTCATCACCGGTTTAGACGCTACCGGGTCAGCCGCAACTCCGGACGAGCCGGGGGGCGACCATGCGCGCGGTGCGAACTTGTTGTCCGGCGCCCGCCCGCGAAGGGATTCGGTGAGTCCATATCTGGGTGTCACGATCGACCAGATAATCGCGAACAAGTACGGCAAGGACACGCTGCTGTCGTCCATTCAGCTCGGTATCGAGGATGCCGGTAACAATACCGGCAACTGCAACTGGGGTTACAGTTGCAGTTACTCGAACTCGATCTCCTGGCCGACGCCAACGACGCCGCTACCGACAGAGATCAACCCGCGCATGGCCTTCGAGCGACTGTTCGGAGACGGCGCGAGTGCGGACGAGCGCGTTGTAGACCGAAAGCGGACCGGTAGCATCCTCGATTCCATCACCCGTGAGATTGCCAACTTGAAGAAAGGCGTCCCTGCGGGCGACCAGGTCAAGCTCGACAACTATCTCGAGAACGTTCGTGAGATCGAACGGCGGATCCAGAATATAACCAGCAACCCCGAAGCCTCCGGAACGTCTTTCGAGGTTCCATTCGGCATCCCGGCAAACAACGATTCCCATTTCAGGATCATGTACGACCTGATAGCGGTGGCTTTCCAGGCGGATATCACCCGCGTCGCCACGTTGATGTTGGGACGTGACCTGAGTTCCACTAACTTCCCAACATGCGGCTGGAACGGCCCCTGGCATGGAACGTCTCACCACGGAGACATTCCGGCGAACAAGGCCAACTATTCCAAGATCAACCGGTATCACGTACAGAACCTGGCGTACTTCTGCGAGAAATTGCGGAATACTCCCGACGGGGACGGCAATGTGCTCGATCACATGTTGATCTACAAGGGAACCAACATGGGGAACTCGCACCGGCACGCGCACGAGAAAATACCGGTTGAGCTTGTCGGTGGAATCGACGGCAAATTCAAGGGGAACCGTCACCTTGTGTTCCCGGACAACACGCAGAGAAACTCCAATATGTTACTGAGCATCCTCGATATGTATGACATCCACCTGGACCATATCGGGGACAGTACAGGACGTCTACCTGGGTTGGCTTGAGATGAAACTGCGTTTTACAAGAGCTGCAATTTGGCTGGTGGTTATAGTTACTGTTCTGGTGATACCAGTGGCCGCGCAAAACCGAAGAGGACGAAATCGGCCACTGGTGGATCTGCCCAGGGGCGCGGTAAGGCAAGTCATCCTCAACGACTGCACCGCCTGCCACGGTATAGATGACTACGCGTACTATGCGATGGACAGGGCAGGATGGCAGAAGCTCATCGACAGCATGAAACAGAAAGGAGCTGTTGTTTCAGACGAGGACCAGTCCATTCTCCTCGACTGGCTCGTGACTAAATTCGGCCCGGACTCGAAGCCCTTCCCGCGGGCAAAAGCCGAGGGCCCCCTCCTCAATTTTGGCGGCGGCGACGCTGCAGCCAGGGACGCTGTAGCCAAGAGACTCGTCGAGAGCGTATGCCGGACATGTCACACGCTGGAACGAATAGAGGTCTCAAAGTTTACCCCGGACAAGTGGCGAGACATCGTGACTGACATGAAAACCAAGGGAGCTCAGCTTGATGACGCCGATATTGCCCCACTGGCCGCCTACCTGGCCAAGACTTACGGCGCGAATTGAATGAATGCCGTTCTCACTGGCCGCCGTACCCATCAGGGCGCCATCCATTAATTACGTCTGGATTGGGAAAAGGTGATCGGCGATGACCTGATGCTACACTCGACGAGTGGAAAAACGTTTGATCGCTGCGCTGTCGGTGAGCCTGGGTGCGGCGTTATTGGTGATCGCATTTCTCGTCGGCAGGATGACACGCACGTCGAGCGGGCCGACTGTTCAATCGCCAGTAGTCATTGAGCATGAAACGCAGCGCGAGCCGACGCCTCTTCCAGTTCGGCCGGCAGAGCAGCCCGGATTGACCGTTCCCGACATGCATCCGCCCTTACCGCCGGAGGTTCCTTCGGTCCGCGAACCTCAGACTCCCGCACACGAGCCGCAGGTTCAGTCCGAGACACGGCCGGCTCCGCACGAACCGGGCCCAAAGTCCGCGATTGTGTCGTATTTCGAGAAGATGGATGCCATTCATGTGGAGGGAAGCGGCGATCCCGCGGCGTTCGCGCAAGGAATCCTCGCGGGAATCGAACGGGGCGACATGTCGGGGATCGACTCGCTCGTCGCCAATGGGAAGATCGCGCTGGCTCAGGCTGCCGCCATGCAACCACCGCTCCCGTGCGCTGAATATCATCGACGGTTGATCGACGCGCTGTCCGAAGCGGCCGCCGAAATGGCCAAGATTCGGGAGGCGATCAAAACAAGTGATGTCAATGCCATTACGGCGATCGCACCGCAGCTTCAAACCACGCAACAAAAAATCAACGATCTCGATCAGATGAAGAAGCAATTGCTGGGGCAGTAGGCATTCACGGGGATCAGCCTATGAAAGACCAGGGACAGCTCATC
>QHXD01000607.1:1855-5210 GCA_003223895.1 Acidobacteriota bacterium | reverse complement strand
GCGGTACATGCGGCTACTGTCGGGGCTCGGGTATGTCGATGGTCTTTACTGCACGCAGGAAGTCGTGGACCGGTATCCGAATCAGATGTACGCCGGCAATCCACGCTTTTCCCGCAAGTGAGCTTCAGCCATTTGCCGGGCGAAGAGCATCATTACAAGTGGGAAGGCAACACGTACGCGCTCCCACAGCATGGGTTTGCACGGCGCTTGAAGTGGAAAATGGCGGGCGTGAGCGAGACGCGGTTGACGATGGAGCTGACCGACACGAGTGAGACACGCGCGGTCTATCCGTTTTCGTTTCGATTCCTCGTGACGTATGAATTGTTGGAGGGATGCCTTTACTTTCGACAGGGCATCGAGAATCGCGGCGAGCGGCCCATGCCCTTCAGCACCGGAGTTCATCCTTAGGATCACTTTGAACTTTGCCGATGCACCAATGCACCAGTTCGTGGCCTTATGGTCGAAATCCACATCTGCCCCGTTTTACTGCATTGAACCATGGACAGCATTGCCGAATTCATTCCGTCGTGCAGACAGTGAATTGATCTTGCTAAAGCCTGGCGAGCAATTCGACGCGAGCATGTGGATCGATATCTCGCGAACAGAATCGGCGGCATAAACACCGTCAGCCTTTACCAGGAAGGCTGAGCCACCAGGACCGTCCACCCAGCGCGTGTCTCCGAGCGGATATGCGGCATTCCGAGCCGCTGGTAGGTCTGCCTTACTTCGGATTCGAGGGACCACGGGATGCCGGAGAGAATGAGTCGGCCACGGCACCCCACACGTCGAACGAGGACCGGCGCCATTTTGATCAGGGGAGCGGCGAGTACGTTCGCGACGACGAGCGGCCAGGCGCCATCCACAACATCGGGTCCGCCGAGCACGAGCTGCAGCCGGTCAGCCACGTTGTTCAGGCGCGCATGCTCGGCCGCGACTTTTAGCGCAGCGGCATCGATATCCAGGCCAACTGCTCGCGACACGCCCATCATCAGCGCCGTCAACGCCAGCACGCCCGATCCCGTGCCAACATCGAGGACGCTGTCGGGAACCGCGGTGGTCAAGGCCTCTTCGAGAGCCTCGACGCACAGTGCCGTGGTTGGATGATGTCCGGTTCCAAAGACAGTGGAATCGGTCAATCTAAGCGCATCGGGTGGGGCGGCGACTTCCGGCGGCGCGACCAGGATACTCCCGATACGAACGGCACGGGGACGCAACAGCCAGACCGACCCGTGGTCCCGCCCGACCGCGGGCGAGACGGCCACCCTGGCCACGCCCAAGGCGCCAGCCACGGCGTCCGGCGTCACACCATCAGGAATAATGGCCGCAAGCCCGTCGCTAACCGGCTCGATGTCGAGCGCGCCCAACTGCACGAGCTGGTCAAGCGCGTCGTGAGGCGGACAAGAGATGTCGATGCGATAGGGCATAGGGCAGCGTAACGCAACAACGGCGGCGGGCGCCACCCCTCTCCGCGTCCTCCGTCCAGTCAGAAGGGCGACATGAACACGAAGATCGTTGCCTGAACCGGCGCAAACGGGCAGGTGTGATCGTTTGCATCCGCATGCGCCCGAACGCCCGTGATGGTCCAGTCTCCCAGGGCGGTATTTTGTGGTATCGCGTGGGGCGCTGACCCATCTTGTTGCCAATTCAAAGCCACATCATCCTGCAGGGGACATCTGATTGCTCACGCTCTCCGAATCAAATTGAAAGGCTTTTGTATATGACCACACTTTATATCGGCAACCTTCCATTCTCCGCTACATCCGACCTGCTTCGGCACATTTTCGAGCAAGTCGGAACTGTCCGCTCCGCCAAAATCATCACCGAGGTCGAAACCGGGCGCAGTAAAGGCTTCGGCTTCATCGAAATGGCTACTTCAACGGAGGCGACTGAAGCCATCTCGCGATTTAACGGTGATACTTATGATGGTCGAGTCGTTACCGTGTCTGACTCGCGCGACCGCAAATGAATTGAATCGTGCGCTGGAGGCTGACAAACCGCTTAACGGATCGACACGATTCCTTGAAAGCGGCTTGCTCGCTGACGATCCAGTCGCAGCCGACGCCTGGAACAGTCATTCCCTGTGGCCTGGTTGTTGAGTACCACTTTCCGATTCCCGCTTTCATTATTAGGAGCACGCTCGCCGCGAACCCAACCCTGGCGCGCATTCCATGTGGTTTAACCATCGTCATCCGCTTTTCTGCACGCTCGTGACGGGCCTTGGGCCTACACGTGCAGAGGTTCTGCAAGGAAGAGAAATCAAGTGAGCAGCGCATCCTTAATTACTGTAGACGACGACTCGAGTGCTCCGAGGGGTAGTGACATACTTTGTAAAGGATCGTTTTTGAGTCTTTGCCTGCTCGCGTTAGCGGGCATGGTTCATTCCGCACCGGTGGTCCAGAAAGAAGCTGTTCCGAGCGTCGACGAAATCCTGGTCCGGATGAAGTACCACGACGAATGGCAGCAGCGGTACCTGCTCGAATACCGCGCACAACGAAAATTCCATGCCGCAAATCTGAGATTCAACGAAGACGCGACGCTTGAAGTCATGACCACATTTCGCCGGCCATATACGCTCGAATCCTACGTGCTTCGAGCCGAGGGTTCCAAGGTGATACGGGAGCGGGTGTTTAACAAGATCCTGGAAGCGGAGACTGAAATCGAATCCGGAGCCGCCAGGCAGCAAGTGGACATTGTGCCCGAAAATTACACCTTCAGCTACATCGGCATCGAAGACTGCGCCGGCCGAAAGTGTTACACCCTCGGGATCACTCCCAAGCGAAAAGAAAAGTATCTGATTGAAGGTCAGATCTGGGTGGATGCCGAAGACTGGGGCATCGTTCGCGTTCACGGCTACCCCGCGAAGAGGCCGTCATTCTGGACGCGGAAAATTGAGATTGATCGCCGATACAAACGTGTCGCCGGAATGTGGCTCAGCGACAGCACGGAATCCATCAGTGACATTCTGGTCGCGGGCCCATCCACTCTCCACATCCAGTACTCGTACGAGGCCGTCCAAACCGACACCACCATGGACCGACTCAGTTCGACGAATCCATAGCTGTTACCCGAAGAAAGGTGCCGCCCTGCCGCCCGTCTCCGCCTTATTCCTCCGAGAACTCGATCTTTCGGTCATCAGAATCCGAGGCCGGTACGAAACCATCTCAGTCTGGACATCCCCAGAAGGAGCGTCTGACGCTTTTCGGGAGGCAGAGTGCTTCCGGCAGAGCGCGACGGAGTTTGCGAATTCTTCCCCGAAATCTCGCTTCATACCAATAGAGCCAAAAGTAAGGGCTCGAAACATGAGGAGGAGGTTATATATGAAACGTCTCGTTGCGTTCGTTTACGGAATCGTTTG
>QHXD01000607.1:0-1824 GCA_003223895.1 Acidobacteriota bacterium | reverse complement strand
GGCGTGCCGAAATCCATTGATTCGGGTCCGACGGGCTCCATCTTTACAGCGTTGGCCGTCGATGGCGCTCTGCTCGCTCTTTTTGCGCTGCAACACAGTATTATGGCGCGGCCCTGGTTCAAACGCGCGTGGACACGGCTGGTGCCGGAGCCGGTCGAACGGAGCACGTACGTTCTATTTTCGAGTTGCGCGCTGCTGCTTCTGTTTTGGCAGTGGCTCCCGATCGGGGGTCTTATCTGGAGAATCGATGCTGGAATCGCCCGGACCACCATGCTCGGTTTGTATGCGGCCGGTCTGCTGATCGTTCTAATCAGCACGTTCCTGATCAATCATTTTGACTTGTTCGGACTGCGCCAGGTCTATCTGTACCTGATTGGGCAGAAATACGCCCATCTGGAGTTTCGCACCCCTTTCTTCTATCGTTACGTGCGTCATCCACTCTATGTGGGCTGGTTGTTGACGTTCTGGTCGGCGCCGGTCATGACCGTGGCCCACCTGTTCTTTGCCGTCATGACGACGGCCTATATCCTGGTGGCGATCTGGTTCGAAGAAGCCGATCTGATAAGCGTGCACGGCAACAAGTACAAGGCATATAGGAACCACTTGCCGATGATCGTCCCCTCTTTGGGGAATTCACGAGCGGGAACAACTTCTGACGAAATCGTCGTTGTGAAGTGATGGGATGCACCTGACCCGCAGGTCACGAGCTTATTTGATGCCTGCGGGTCCACCGGTCGGCGACCGCCTTGAAAGCCAGCCAGTCGGGTTCAGAAACGCAGGGTTTCACTGTCATTGATTTTCCGGACAAGGCTGCCACCGTCGCCACGGCGATAAACCCGAACCGGTAACGGTACCAGTCTGGGCCCAGGCCGCTCTCGGGGATCGTCAGGAGACACAGAGTCCAAAATAAGCGTGAACGCGTATGCATTCCCCCGTGCCAAAATCCTCAGGACTGCACGTAGCCGTGGGCTTTACGCCCGCGTTCAAATACCTCCAGAAGAATTCTTTAATTGTGTTTGAACGCGGGCATAAAGCCCACGGCTACGTGTCCGCTGTAGACGGCTCTAAAACTCAATAGGCTACCCGACGCTTTTAGACCTTTGCTTGTAAGGCTTTATGAATGTGGTTTGTTGTACATCTTTTCGAACCTGACGGCAATGAAATCCGACCCTATCCGATTGGATTGATCCTGCTCCGTTCGTGCTATGGGAGCGCGACCTAAGTTCTGTGTTTGTCTACAGCCTGCTTAGTGGCACCGAGGAATTCCACGTGCTCCGCTTTTTCGCGATTTCCCCGGAGGTAAGCTTATGACCATCCGTGGCATTCAGTTGCGTGCCGTTCTAATTCCTGTGGGCGTAGCGGTCTTCTCGATCGCGGCTCTTGCCTGGTACGGGTTTGTCTACATTCCTTCACAGCAGCGTTATTTGAACGAGCGGAACATTCGCTTGCTGAGGACACTTGGCGCGCAGATCCGGTCGAAGGTAAACAACTTTGATCAGGCAATGGACCATGCCGTCGAATCGTTCAGCATCAAGGGTAAACCCATCGACCCCGAGAGAGATGAGGATCGCGACGAGCTGAGAGAGTATGTGAAGGGGTTCGCGCCGGAACTCGATGTTCTTGAAAAAGCGGAAGAATCGGAGATGATCGAGAAGGCTAGAGCCGCGGCGGGCTCTGACAAAGCGGGAAAGCCGTTCAGCCTTTTCGACGATCCACCGCGCGTGAAGATCTTGAACGATGAGGGCACACACTACCTTTATTTGTTCTACGAACGGGCGTTCCGTCCCGATTCAATCGGAAAAACGGTCAAGATCCAGCTCGGCG
>QHXD01000604.1:2288-5656 GCA_003223895.1 Acidobacteriota bacterium | reverse complement strand
ACCCTGTGGAAGCATCAGGAGACCTCGCCCGGCACCCGCATGCTCAATCGCCGTGCGCATGACTGTGTCGATTAGCTTATCGAGATCCATCTCGGATGATACGGCTTGCGAGACTTTAATAACTGTGTGCAGGTCGAGATGTTCAACTGGCGTCCCGATCGTACTGGCACCAGTGGCAGATTGTTTCTCCTCGCTGAGTTCCGGAAATAACTCGTCGAGCTGTCGCACCTTGCCGTCGGCTCCCCACAGCTGGTAGCAGTAACGGGCGTCGCGCAAGTATGCACGCGCGGTCTTCTCGAATCCACGTGCCGCGTAGAACCGTGCTGCGACTTCGTTCGCAACGGCTTCGTTGTGTACAAAGCCATTCGCGTGCGCTGAGCCGACGGCCTTTTCATAGAGCTGCTCGGCGTCGAGCAAACGGCCTTCGATACGGGCGATCTCTGCCCCCACCAATGCAGCGCGGTTCTCGAAATTCTCCGGGCAATTCCCCGCCCAGATTCCGAGTTGTCGCTGGTGAAGGGCCAGAGTCTCCAAATGCTGCTGGCGCTCGTCGGCCGATACCGATTCGAAGCACGCAGTGCGAGACAACGCGCTGTAAAAGTGATATTCGGCCGTTTCGAAGAAGGATGCAGAGCTTAGTGATGTCCACAGCAGTCGTTGCGCATGCGAGGAGGCGTCGTTGGCGGCAGCATAATCCCCGGCAAAGAACCGCGCCTGCAGCTTACGGATCCAATACCAGCATTCGGCAACCTGCAGACTCGGGTTGCCGGCGAGTCGGCGCTCGGCCAGTACTTCTTCGAAGTGCTCATCGTCAAAACATCCGAATCTCCGCGTTAATCCACGTAGCGTCTGGACCAAGCCGAGCTGCGCCGCAATGATATCGCTCACCTGCCCGAACCGCACTTTGTGTGCGAATTCCAGACTACGCCTGGCTTCGCGTTCAACGTCAACGAGGTGATCGCCCGCCGCCAGCATGTTCGTGTTGACATGGATTCCGGTGCCTGCTGCCTGAATCACATTGCCGATGCTGTTTGCGACTTCGAACGCGCGACGCAAGAAATCACGGCCGGTCTTGACAGGCCTCGTCCAGGGAATAACCATGGATCCGAACTGCACATAGGTTTCAGGCTGAAAGCGCTCCCATCCGTGTTGCTCGACTAGTTCACAGCCGAGCCGGCCGAAGCGGTACGCTGCCTGGTAGTCGCCGAACCGCGTACCGGCGATAGCTGCCAGCCATGTATAGGCGGCGCACGACACGGCGCAGTTGCCACGCTCTAGGCTGAGATTGACCGCGCGACAACTGGCCAACACGTGTAGATTGTTATCAGTGCCGTATGCGGGGATTGTGAGTTTCTGCAGGATCTCCAGCGTGCCGAAGGATGCCGGGTCGCTCAACAAAGGCATTTCGCTCAAATCCTCGATCGCGCGGGCCCCGAGCTGCGACCAGATCCGTTCGTATTCTCGCCTCGCGTCCTCTGCGGTTGGATGGGGCGACCATTCGACGCCGAGATGCCGGAGATAGTCGAGGCCGACGGTGATCGCGCGCTCAGACTGGTCGAGCGTCGTGTACAGATCCACGCGTAAGGCAGCCACGGCGGCTCGCTCGATGAGAGTGGCGGTGTGCGCTGCGAGCGCTGTCAGACGCTCCTCGGCCGGGCCGAGTTGTCCCGTCACGTACTCGCATTCTGCCCGATTCAATTCCAGCGCAAGCGTGAGGTCATGCCGGCGCTCCCAGCAATCCGGCGCCAGCAGCGCTGCACCCGAGACGAGATACGTGAGCGCCGAGGCGTACGCCGCGGACACCTTCGCTCGCTGGCCCGCCATCAGGTCGAGCTCCGCCAGTTGCTCGCGCTCATCTCGTGAGCTGATCAACGCGGCGCCGCGGTTGAGCTGATTGACAATTTCGAAGATCGCCTCTTCCCGCTCCCCCGGAGGAGTGTGTGCTAACAGCAGCCTTCCGATACGGAGGTGCTCCTCGGGGCCTAATCGTTCCGGGATGAGCGAGTACGCCGCCTCCTGAACACGGTCGTGGATAAACTTATAAAAGCCCTCCTGCCGCTCGACCATCTCGGCACGGATAGCCTCGAACAGATCCGAATGGACCTGGGCCTCCTCTGTGCCGTACACCAGGGATAACGTCGTGACCCTCGCCGCTTTTCCGAGGCAGGCGAGCTGCTCCAACGCTTTCTGCGTTTCGGCCGGCAGCCGCTTCAGCTTTCCAACCATAAGGTCCGCCACGTTGTCGGTGTATCCTTGGGCGTGAATGCGGTCGAGGTCCCATGACCAGCGGCCATGCGCGTGATCAAAAGCGAGCAGCCTCTCGTGCTCGAGCGCAGAGATGAACTGGATCGTAAAAAATGGATTGCCAGCAGTCCTGTGGTAAACCGATTGTGCGAGCGGGAGGACGCGCTTCGGCTCGCATTGAAGGGCGTCCGCAATCAACTGCGCTACGTCCTCCTGTGAAAGCGATGCAAGTTTGATTTCGTTGATGCTAGCTCCCGCCTTGCGAATGCCTTCGAGTTTTCGAGCCAGTGGATGAGCGGTATCGACCACGTTATCCCGATAGGCGCCGATCATCAACAAGTGCTGCACGTTTGGTTGCGTCAGGAGATCCTCGAGCACTTCGAGTGTGGCGGAGTCGAGCCATTGCAAGTCGTCGAGAAACAGCACAAGTGGGTGTTCCGGTTGTGCGAACACGCCTACGAATCGCCGGAATACCAGTTGGAAACGCCTTTGCGCGGCTTGCGGCGGAAGCTCCGGAACCATCGGCTGTCGGCCGATAATTAGCTTGAGTTCGGGGATGAGGTCGCTCATGAGTCGTCCGTTCGGGCCTAGCGCGTCGCGGATCGCGTCACGCCAAGTCGCCAGGTCGGCTTCGCTCTTCCCCAGAAGGCGCCGGATGAGGCTCTTTAAAGCTTGTGCGATTGTGGAATACGGGATGTCGCGTTTGTACTGGTCGAACTTTCCCGACGCGAAAAGCACGCGCGGCGGAACAAGCACCTTGTGCAGTTCATTAACTACGGAAGACTTCCCGATTCCGGAATACCCGCCGACGAGCACCAGCTCCGGCGTGCCGCTCTTAACGACACGGTCGAAGGAGGCCAGCAACGTCTCGATTTCGCGCTCTCGTCCGTACAGTTTCTCCGGAATGAGAAGGCGCTCCGGCCTGTCATGTTCTCCCAGCGGGAAATCGTGAAAGCCACACTCACGATCCGAGTCCTCCAGACAGCGGCGAAGATCGCTCTCCACGCCGGCTGCGGTCTGGTAACGCTCTTCAGGAGTCTTCGCAAGCAGCTTCATAATGATTGCCCAGACAGAGCGCGGAACATCTCTTAGCCGCTCGGCGGGCGGCCGCGGCTGTCTGGCAA
>QHXD01000604.1:0-2250 GCA_003223895.1 Acidobacteriota bacterium | reverse complement strand
AGACTGCCGGTCAACAGTTCGAAAAGCGTGATGCCAAGGGCGTAAAGATCGCTACGCGAATCGATCGAACGATTCATTCTTCCCGTTTGCTCGGGTGCCATGTAGGCGAGCGTTCCCGAGATGAATTCGGGAGGTTCGGCGGACTGCCGCTCGCGTGGCGATCGAGAGGCAATACCGAAACCCATCAGCCAGGCCTGGTCCATAGTAGCGCTCACAAGCACGTTGGACGGCTTGATGTCTTTGTGGATGAGGCCACGTCTGTGCACCTGGCCGAGTGCTGCAGCGAGGCCAATCCCGCAGCGAAGAAACCGTTTCAATTCCATTGGCCGGATAAGAAGTCGATCGAGTGGCTCTCCGTTTGGATCCTCGAACAGGAGCATGGTTCGGCTCTGTTGTTGGGTGAGGGCGATCGGCCGAATCGCCCATGCTGGATCGAGCTCGTCCTTCAAAGAGAATTCGTGCTCTATCTTCTTGATGATTGCAGGAGCCGGACGCTCCATCACCGGTGACAATGCCAGAATAGACGGTGGACTCGTCTCCGCCCCGGTCTGGCGCAGACCCCGGTACAGGATGAACTCCCCATCCTGACGAAGGGTTTCCAGCCGGTATTGCGAAAGCTCCATCACACCATCAAAACTCCAAAACGAAGACTGTGCTTACCTCGTGACAACGATACTGTATCGGAAAGATAGAAATTGTTGTTTGCCGTCTCACTTTATCATTTATTCCGCTTCCAAGGTGAAGAGCGCCCAATATCTGGATGCGTGGCAGGCTTCTTTCCTGGGGGTCCCCAACACGACTAATTCCCACCGCTTGAGCCGTCAGTCTTCGATGTCCTCCCTTCGGCGCTGGCCTTCAGGAGCAAACCTTCCGCCACTTGCAATCTTCTGAAAATACAAACGAGACAATAGGTGCGCGATGGTGATCTGGCGAATCTTGGCGAATTTGGCGAAATTGGCGATTCTGGTTAGCGCTTCAGTTGTACTTGAACTGGCTCTTGCTGATCTTCAGGGCTTTGATCTTATGTTCAAGCGTGGATGGTGGGATTCCAAGCCTGGCCGCCGCTCCTGACGGGCCGGAAACTCGGCCTCTGCTCTCCGCCAGCGCAGCCTCAATAATCCCCCGCTCGCTGCGCCGCTCGCGTTTCAAGTCCGGTGACGGCTCAACCGGAGGTCCCAGTTGAGCCGTTTGTGTGGAAAGCCATAATTCGTCGACTGAGAAAACATCGCCGGAGATCAGAATCACGGACCTCTCAATGACGTTCTGCAACTCGCGGATATTGCCTGGCCAGTCGTAGGACTGCAATAGTTCTAGAGTCTTCTTGTCGATCGATCGGATATTCTTGCCCGCCCGATTCGCGTAGCGCTGCACGAAATACTCGATCAGCATGAGGATGTCGTCTTTCCGCTCTCGCAGTGGTGGCATTTCGATGGGAAATACATTGAGCCGATAAAACAGGTCCTGGCGGAAAGTCCCATTGGCTACGGCTGCCTTCAAATCACGATTCGTGGCGGCGATGACGCGAACGTCGACATGAATCGGTTGCCCTCCCCCCACCCGCTCAAATTCCCGTTCCTGTAGCACCCTCAAGAGCGCGACCTGCGTGTCGGCCAGGAGTTCGCCCACTTCATCCAGAAAAATCGTTCCGCCGTCGGCCAGTTCGAAGCGGCCAAGCCGGCGCTGCACGGCTCCCGTGAAGGCTCCCTTCTCGTGGCCGAATAACTCCGAGGAAATCAGCGATGGCGCAAGCGCGGCACAGTTCACGCTGACGAAAGCCCGGCCGGCCCTCTGGGATCGTTTGTGAACAGCACGGGCGATGAGTTCCTTGCCCGTGCCGGTCTCTCCGGTTATGAAAACTGTGGAATCGGTCGGAGCAACTTTGGCAATCCGCGAGAGAACAGCCTGCAGCGGTTTTGAGTTACCGACAATTTCCTCGAACATCGAGGCCCGATCGACCTCGTCGCGCAACGCCAGGTTCTCGCGATAGAGTTGGTCCTTCAGCGCCCTGATCTCCATCTCCGCCCGTTTTTGTTCGGTCAACCGTTGTTCCAGGTCCCGGTAGAGTCGCGTGTTCTCCAGCGAGATCGCGGCCTGTGATGCTAACAGTTTCAGTATGGCGATCCGGCTGGGAGTGAACACGCGCGGCGCGAGATTGTTTTCGAGGTACAGAACCCCGACGAGCTTACCTTGTGTGATCAATGGCAGGCAGAGAACTGAACGGACATGATGCTCAGAGAGGTATGTATCTGA
>QHXD01000599.1 GCA_003223895.1 Acidobacteriota bacterium | reverse complement strand
CCGGCGATGCTCCCTTGAGAGGGATGTTTCCGAACGGGTTTGTGTCATTGAGGTTCATCTGCGCGCCGCCATCAATGGGAGGAACGGCGAACGCAGCAGCATTCGCGCCCGGCGTTGGGTGATTGAAGACGTTTCGCGCATCCATGCGGACGGTGCCTGTGAGGCTCTCGCGAATTTTGAAACTCTTGGTTACAGCCATGTCCGCCGTCCAGGTTCCCGCTCCTTCAATCGTGTTCAGCCCGACATTGCCACGCGTGCCGGGTTGTGGGTTTTGCAAGATGATATTTCCCGATTTGTCCGCGACGGCTTGCAGAGTGCAGAAGCCCCGCAGGTTTGGATCAATCGCCAGGCACTGCGGATCGGTGACTTTGTTGAAAATATCGCCAAAGTAGCGTCCGGAATTCGAGCCATTTGCCCACTGGACACCACGGGCTCCTTTGAAATCGAACGGCCGTACCTGGTCGGGAACCCCGAGGCGGTAGATCCCGGCGTTTTGCGCAGCGATCGTTAGCGGAGCCCCCGACTGAAGGTTGACGATCCAGCTCGTCTGCCAGCCTTCGATGACACGGGCCAGAACGCCATGGCTGTTTCCGGCCAGGCTCTTGCCGGGACCAACCGGCAGGTCGAACGAGCCGTAGGTACGGACGACGTGAGTGCGGTTGGTTCGCAACAGCGTGTAATCCGCACGCTGGTTCATCGGATCGGTAAAACCGGCCGCCGCGATTCCGTTGGGAACGCTGTTCGGGTCTATGCCGAGTTCCTTGCTCCAGGTATAGGACGTTTGGAGATTGAAGCCGGCGATATTCCGCAGCGTTTGCAGCACTTGCAGGGAGTGGTAATTGGAGTGTCCGAGATTGGTGAGAAGCGTCGCGTTCCCCGAGGTGCAACCGATCGAACAGCCGAACTGCGGATTGGTCAGGATGAAATTCTCCGGGAAATTGTTTCGCCGGAGCACCGCACCGTTGACGCCGGCCGCCACAGGCGGCAGACTCTCATTGCCCGAGCCGGGGAATGTGACGTAATTCAGTTGGGATATCTGTCCCGCCAGTGCCGCGTAGTTTCCGTTGGCGAGGTTGCTCCTCAACACCGTGTTGTTTCTCAGCTGCAATGCGCCCGTTTGACGAACGCCGTTGAATGTCGTGCCGACCGGCCCAAAATTCCTTGCGTCGCCGACGATGTTAATGCCGTTGAACATCTGATCCAGCAATGTTGAATCCCTTCCCGCGCGCGCCGCATCGAAGGCTTCTTTCAGGCCATTCGAGCGGTAGTTGGGCAAGTTGAGGTCGAACGAACCGAAATTCTTGCGGGTCAGAGTACCGATGTAACGCGCGTCGAGCGTCAGATGGCTGTTCACATCTTTCGTTATCGAGAGCGTCAGGTTTTGGACATACGGGTTCACATAATTGGGGTCGTAGGCCGAGATGTTCTTAGTCCGGTCTGTGAGAAGTATTTGCTGCACCGGCAGGACCGGAGGAGCGAGAGGGTACGGAATTTGGTTCTTCGTGATCGAAGTCAGATCCAGATACGGGCGCGTGCTGTCGCCCTGGTAGGTCACAAGATACTCGCTGCCGGGAGTCTGGCCAAGAGCGCCTTCGATTCCGTTGAAATTGCCGCCGCCAATGTATTGCATCTGGTAGCCGCCGCGAACCACAGTGTTCGAAGTCGCATTCCACGCAAAACCTACCGCCGGACCGAAGTTGTTCAGGTCGCGTGGATAGGGTCTCATGCCGGAGTTCGGCGAATTGGGACCAACGAAGATGATCTGGCTTGCATCCGCCCGAGCACCAGGCGACATCCAACCGCCGAAATCTCTTCCCGAAATACCGAACAACGCGGCGCCACCGCCGGCAAGGGTTCCCGCCAGACCGCTCTTTTCGTACGGAACGCCGTAATAATCCCAGCGCAGACCGAGATTGAGCGTCAGCTTGTCCGAAAATTTCCAGTCATCCTTGAAGAAGACACCAATCTCGTTCTGCTGGAAATCGCGGATCTTCGCCGTGTCCTTGGTTGGATCGTTCCACGCCACGCCCGCCTGGCTGGCGTTATTGATGAACCGGTACTGGGAAACACCGCAGAGCGAACCGGAAAGGAAAATCAAAAGATTCTCCATCCCCTGGATGCTTCCAAAGGTTGGCAAGAATCCGGCGCCGGGTATGGCTGCGCTCCCCGGAACACCCACAAGCCCGGGAGTTGAAGCGACTCCCTGAACCGGCGACCCGGGAGTCACACCCCCTTGAGCGATCGGGTTCGTCGGATTACCGGCAAAGCCGCTCTGGAAGCTGCTGGCGCAGGGAGAAACAGCACTGCCGCTGCTACTGACGGTGCTCTTCGAGCTGCCGTGACGGTATTCGCCGCCGGTGCGGAACGCGTGTTTACCGATGGTCAAACTCACCGTGTCTGCCCAGGTCTTCCGCGGGGTGGAGTCGTTGAGCAATTGCAGAGGCTCAAAACCCCGAGTTCCTATGGGCTGGTCCGTGTGGAAGTTCGCCTGCCCATAGCCGAGTAGAGGAGGAAATTCCAAGCCGCTGCCATTTTTCGGGAACAGTTTGAATATCGCGTCGTGGTACGCAGGATTGTACAGCGGGGCATACTCATTGGTTCCCGTCCGGTTCATGCCAAACCGGGCTTCGTTGACCAGCCGGGGTGACAATGTCGAGACAAAGTTAACGGTCAAGACCTGCGGCTGGTTGTAATCCTTACCCTCCCACGTATTCGGCCATGTCATGAAGGCGTCGGAAGCGTAATCCTTCTCAAAACTCCAGGCGCCGTTGATTTTATGGTTCTGATTGAAGATATGATCGATCTTCACGTTCCATTGTTTCCGATTGGCGGGTTCACCGGCAGCGAAAAGATTCTCGCCGCCGTCACGGCGGCGAATCCATCGATTGCCGGCGACATTCAGCCCGTCACCGATATCGAAGTTATTCACAGGGGGCATGTACTTGAA
>QHXD01000598.1 GCA_003223895.1 Acidobacteriota bacterium | reverse complement strand
AGCGCTTGAATCTCTCCTTGCAAGCTTCCGCCGTTCTTTGTGTCGATGAACGGGTACTGGGTTGTCGTGAAGATATCGCCCGCAACAATGACATCGGAGCGACGGAAGTGGACGATGCTATCGCCGTCGGTAATGGCATCCGGCATCGGGAAGATCTCCACGGATTCCTCGTTGTGGTACTTCCTTCTTCGATCTTCCATGTACGTATCGCTCGGCGGAGTATCCAGCGGAGGCTTTTGTTCCTGCATTCGGGTTTGAACATTAAGATGCCCGATCACCGTCGCTCCCTGGCCCGCATCCGTGAACTGGTTGGAGAAAAACGAGCCGGTTAAGCTTGGGTCGGCGCCTGCGGCCTGAAGTTTTTTGTTGCCGCCGACATGGTCGGCATGAAAGCTCGTGTTGACGATGAACTGGATCGGCTTCGAGCTGAGTTTTCCGATCTCTGCAAGAACCCTGTCAGACAATTTACCGGCGCCGGTATCCACGACCAATGCGCCTTGCGGTCCGACCTGGACGGCGATATTGGCGCCATCTCCCGCCAGCATGTAGACACCGCCTGCAACGTGAAACACATGAATGTTTCCGTCATTCGGCGTCGGGTCCGGCGCCCGGTTCGCCTGTTGGGGTCCCGAAGGAAACATTTTGGCCTTCGCCGCAGCTTCGGCTGCTGTGTTGTCCTTTACGGCAGCAAGAAACTCGGGGTACAAGGTTTCACGCCCGCCGAAAGCTCCCAACAGTGGAACCCTGTTCTTGTCCGCATACTCTCGAACGAAGGGGTTCTGTCCGAACAGATGATTCGGGACATACTCATTCTTCCTGCCGGGAATCTGTTCGCTGTCGTCGCAGGCATACAACCAGGCATCGGGAGCTACGGGCTGGCGAAACATTAGCGAAGTCTTCGTCATCGGCTCACTTAAATAGACCGGATCGTTGACGACAGCGAGAATCGTGACGGTATCGCCATGTCGAATGAGGTGTTCCGTAACTGTAGCGGCGTCGCTTTGAGGCGCGCCGTTGGCGCGGAGCCAGCCGCGTTTAATGTGCGTCGTCGTTACGGTCAATATGTTGCCTTCGAATTTTCCTGTCGAGAAACCCGCGAACGTGTGCGGTGCGTATGCCGGCGGGTGAGGACGTCCATCCATGTAAACTGTCCGCTGATGGCAGTGAGCCTTTGCGTGAACGGATCTCGCTCTTCCCAGATCCGATGATTTCCAGGCGACATCCAGGTGTACGGAGGAACGTAGCCCATGCATTGCTGCTGCTTCAGAGTCTGCCGGGATGCCTGCCAGGACAATGCATAAAGGCGTGCCGCATCATTCAGGGGAATTCCACCCCAATCGGCGATGTCTCCTGCTGCCGTAAAGAGGGGTGCGTCCTGGTGATTGAGCCATCTCCACGATCCGGAAAAATCCGTGCCGCTGACCATCGGTCCAAGAGGATTTCCGAGTCCAGGATTGGGTACCGGCGCCTGTCCCAGGAAGATCACGGAGCTTACAAGCAGAGCAAAGAGTGCAATACCGAGCGTGATCGTTCTCATTGAAAGCTCCTATCGAACCGCGCACGCCGCGGGATTCCAGCCGGCGGCGTCAGCCTGTTTCTTGAAGTGTGCAGCCGTGATCATGGGCTGAGTGAGATACATTGGATCCTCGACGGTAGACGTGAGGACGAGGTATGTATCGCCGTTGGCTTCTTTCACGACGTCGTAATACTCGGTCAGCTTCGCATTCGCGCTATAAGGAACGCCATTCCGGCGCAAGTAGCCCGGTCGAAGGTTCGTCGTCGTCACTTTTAGTGAGCCTGCCTGTGATCCGCGCCGGTCCCCGGCGATAGCAAAGCCAAGGCCTGGCCGTACGAGCTCCCATTCCGCTTTCGATACGCCTTGAATGTCTGCACCTGCAGCCGGCGCCGCGCCAAAACGAAAGAGGCGAATTTGTTTTCCGGCATCCGTCTCGATCTTCAGTGTCTGGTCATCCTGCCATGTGATGTGAAAGCGTCCGGGGATGCGCATGATGCCCGGCGCGCCATAAGCTTTGCATTGTTCTCCTGCCGCTTCGTCCTTTGCCGGGTCCCAGGTGTCCGCGACTCTGCGTCCGTCGGCATTCAGCGGCACTCCGGCATAGTCTCCTTTGTTCGGAAACATGCGCCAGCGCCAGTCTTCACCGACAATCGATACCCAGTAACCTGTCATGTCAAACGGAGCTGCTGCTCTCGCCGTCGGGGGAGCTGCACCGCGTTCTCCGCCACGGCCCTGACCGTGACCGTTCAGACTTGCCGCGAAAATAACAAACAGCACAAGCAACGAACGACTCATCGTTTTTCTCCAGTAAACGCTTTTCGGTACTTTGATGGAAGTATCGTACCAAAGCTCCAGGAGGCTGCGGAAAAACTCGGATCGCGCAACTGTCGCGGCGCTCATAGAAGACTGGCATGAGCCGCGGCTCAAAGTGAAAGATGAAAGTAACCGCCGACCGGATCTAAAAGACTTACGGCGTCACTTTCGTTACAGGTGTGAATGAAATGCGCTCGTTGCGGTTTTAGCCGCGGAGCGGCGTAAGAATGTAGCCCCGGGCGCCAGCCCGGGGTAAACAGTAACCCTGGATCCCAGCCCCACAGGGGCGAAAGATTCGAATGGATTCGAGGAATCTTGCGGCCCTACGGGGCTGGGACTTCGACACTATTCCATCCACGGGCTTGCGCCCGTGTCTACATTCTTACGCCGCTCCGCGGCTGGAACGCGCAAATTGTAATTCATTCACACTTTCTTCTGACCGCCGCTATAGTGCATTTTGCCGCACCCTGTTAGAAAATGTATTTCAGGGCAAACTGCATGATCCTTGGACCTGCGTTACTGCTGGTAATCTTGCCGAATTGACCGCCACTGAGTGTCGTATTGGGATTACCAAGCCGGAGACTGTTCGTGACATTGAATGCCTCGGCCCGGAATTCCACCTGCCGGCCTTCGGCCACCTGGAATTTTCTCGAAATTGTTTGAGACCAGTCCCAGAATCCAGGGGCCCTCAAACTGCCGACACCCATATTCCCGTAGGTGCCGACTGGAGGGAGCGCAAGCGCGTTCGCATCGAACCAACCAACACACGGAGCGGGTGAACATCCCTGCCGGCGAGCCGGCGACACGACCGTCGCGAGCACTTGATTCGGCCGTTGCGGTATGGGCAGGGCCCCTCCTCCAGGAATAGCCACGCCACTGTAGGCCTGGTCACCACCGATTCCGGGCGTGACCGGCGCGCCCGACCGTGCCTGGAAAATGGTCGAGAAGGTCCACGTCGACCCCAGACGGCGCATCCAGGAATCGCCGGAGTATTTGGGCGTCGTCGCCACGAGCGTAACGTTAGCGATATGTCTCAAATCCAACGCTGAAATTGCAGCGTTGCTTGTGCAATCGCCCATGTCGAGCTTTCTGTCGGCTGGTCCATTGTTCTGATACGGCCCATGAGGATTCGCTGCTCCCAGATTTGTCAGGGTTGTGATCGGGAGGCCGATGCAGTGCGACCACGTATAATTGCCGTCCAGGTTGAGTCGTTGACCGAGTCGCAGCCGCGCATTCAACAGAACACCGTTGTAGCGCTGCGTGCCCCCATCATCGAGCTGTTCCATGGATCCGAGTGTGCTCACATTCGGCGCGTTTGGATTCGTAAGCAGGAGCAGCCGGCGCTGATTGACGTTGTTCGATTGCGTGCAGGGGCCCGCTGATGTGAGTCCGTATTGTCCCGCAACACAATTGCCTTGAATGAAAAGACCGGGATTCAGATCAATGGCGCTCCATGTGTGGATAAGGTGCGTTCCTACGTACGTCGCAGAGGCAAACAAAGCCGGCGTCAACTGACGCTGGATGCCCAGGTTCCACGAATACTGTTCGGTCGTTTTCAGATTTGGCGGAATCGGGAAAAACCCCTGATATAGCGGCGTCGACGGAAATGTCGGATGAGCAGGATCAAAGTTGTAAGGAAAGGGATTTCCCGTTGGAAACGGATTGTCCAGGCTCACAACGGAAGGCGTGACTGTCAGCCGGAATGGCGCGACGGAGGACGTGTTCTCGTGCAGATCCATCCGGATGAAATCGTGGGCAATTCCACCACCCACGCGGATGGCTGTCTTGCCGTCTCCCGCCGGATCCCACGCAATTCCGACGCGTGGTTCCAGGTTTTTCCACTGGCTCTCCATTCCAGATTTCGCGTGGAAGCCGGGATCGCCGGGATAACTGAAGCCTGGAGGAGCACTCGGAATGACCTGGCTTCGAACACCTTTGTAAAAACTATCGAGGCTGAAGGTGTACACATTCCCATCGGTGAATTGCATGGGCAGAAATGGCGCCCAACGAAGCCCATAGTTGAGTGTCACCTTCCGCGTGACTTTCCATGTGTCCTGCAAATA
>QHXD01000597.1:2865-7463 GCA_003223895.1 Acidobacteriota bacterium | reverse complement strand
ATTACAACTTCACGGTTCAGGAAAAATAGCCATCGTCTCCTGGCTCTGATCTGCTTCTTCATCCAGAGCCTCGCAGCAGCATCGCAGCCGCCGCAGGCAGCGCGAATGCTCTCCGAAGGCGCTGTCATCGAACAGGAACTGAAAGCCAACGAAAACCATCGTTATCGGATCACACTGAGCGCGAACGACTACGTTGCAATGCTGCTCACGGAGCGAGGCACCGACGTGAAGCTGATGGCCTACGGTCCGGACGGCGCACCAGTGCTCGAAGAGAATACGACTCCAGGTAATTACAGCATCCTGAATTTCCGGATGATCGCTCCGGCTTCGGGAGAATTCCAACTGGAGATTGCCGGCCTTTCGGGGGGACCGGGTGGATATGAGCTCCGCCTAGAGGCCCTACACGCCGCGACCGAGCGCGACCGGAATGACGTGAACGCATTTCAGGCTCGTCAAAGCGGCCAGGCACTGGAGCGTGAAGCGACGGCCGATAGCCGTCGGAAAGCGTTGGAGAAATACAGTGAGGCGCTTGCCTATAGTAAAGCGAGTGGCGATCAAAAAGGGGAAGGCCAGGCACGCCGGGACATGGGACGGATCCATTTTTACCTGGACGAGCGCTCCCAGGCTGCCGAAAGCTTTGAGCAAGCGGCCGCGCTTTTCCGCTCAGTCAACGACACAACAGACGAAGCGGATGCGCTTCTTAATCTCGGGGCTGTGTATCAGGATATGGGCGACCCGTTAAGAGCCATCGAATATTTCAACCAGACTCTGCCTTTCTACCGCGAGTCCAACGTCAAATCCGGTGAAGCAACCGTCAGACACAACCTTGGATGGTCCTACCATACGCTGGGAGACTTTAGAAAAGCATCGGAAGCCTACCGCGAGGCTCTTCCGCTCTGGCAGGCTGCCGGAATCCCTGCAGGAGAAGCGCAAACCGTCAATAACCTGGGTCTCGTTTTGTACGAATTGGCAGACCTTCGGCGTTCGCTGGAGTACTTCGAAAGAGCCCTCGAATTGCGCCGCACTCTAAAGGACGCAAGAGGAGAAGCCCAGACGCTGGGCAATCTGGGATGGCTTCACGCCGAGCTTGATGATCGGCTGAAGGCGACAGACTCTTTTCAGCAATCACTCGCGGTGGCTCGCAAGGTGGAAGACAAGGTCAGTCAAGCCCTGGCACTCATCGGCCTCGCCACCCTCGGAATATCCAGCGCCGGGCCGAATCCACCAATGGAATACCTCAATGAAGCGTTGGCTTTGAGCCGCGCCGCGAACGATCGGCGCACAGAGTCGTTTGCGCTCTTGCGTCTTGGCGACCTGCATCACTCACGCGGAGAAAATCAGTTATCCCTGGAAATGTACGAAAAAGCGCTCGCTCTCGAGACGGCCTCCGGCAACCGAAAGAAGGAGGCTGAGACCTTATTATCTGTAGCCAGGCTCCTCGAGGATACATCGCAGCTGGATGAAGCCCGTGTGCGGATCGAAAGGGCTCTCGAGCTGATCGAGTCGATCCGCGAGCGCGTGTCCGAACCGGAACTGCGTGTTTCCTCGGTGGCGTCGATGCAGACGTATCACGAGACTTACATCGAACTTCTGATGCGCCTCGAGGATCGAGAACGCTCGGGGAAATATGCCGCCGCGGCGCTGCAGGCCAGCGAACGGGCGCGGGCGCGCGGACTGCTGGAGGCCCTGGTGGAACACCGGGCCGACATACGGCAGGGAGTCGAGCCCGAATTGCTGGCGCGCGAACAGAAACTCCAGGCGGATCTCAATATCAAGGACCAGCAGTGGCGTGGTTTCCTGGCCGAGCCGCTCGGCGAAGCCAAAGCGGCCGCGGCGAAGCGCGACCTGGACCGGCTGCTGGATGAGTTCAAGCAATTTCAGGGCGAAATTCGCGCTCGCAGTCCGCGTTATGCCCTTCTGACCCAACCGGAGCCGATCAGCATCGAGAATCTTCAACGTCAGTTGGACCCGGACAGCCTTCTTCTCGAATACTGGCTGGGAAGCAAACGCAGTTTCTTGTGGGCCGTGACGGCGGATTCCATCAGCACTTATATCCTTCCTCCGGCGAGCCGTATTGAGGAATCCTCCCGGCAGTTCTTCGCTTCGCTGTCAAACCGGCCCGGTTTGGCGGCGCCGGCTTTCCGGGAAACCGCGCTGGCGTTCAGCCAAATGCTTCTGGGCCCCGTGGCGGACCGGCTCGGGAAAAAACGTCTGATTGTGGTCAGCCATGGCGCGTTGCAGTACCTGCCCTTTGCAGCAATGCCGGCTCCTCCGTCTGCCGTGAACAAGGCCGCTCGATCCTCCACGCGTCTTCTGGATGATCACGAGATCGTCAGCCTGCCCTCCGCTGGAGTCCTCGCTGCGCTTCGATCGGAAAGTGCAAAGCAGCGCTATCCCGACAAGCAGGTTGCGATTCTCGCCGATCCGGTTTTTTCGCTGGAAGACCCGCGATTCTCGGAACGGCAACCGCTGGCTTCACTGACGTCTCTCTTGCTCCCGAACGAAGACCTTCGGCAATCGGTGGCAGAATCCAGCGTGGCCGGGCTGCGGCGACTGCGTTTCAGCAGAGTTGAAGCCGACGCGATCGCCTCTCTGGTGGACGCCCGAAGTCGATTCGAGGCGGTTGATTTTGACGCGAGCCGGGCCACGGCCCTCAGTCCCGATCTGGCGCAATATCGAATTCTCCATTTTGCAACTCACGGTCTTCTCAACAGCGTCCATCCGGAGCTTTCGGGTCTTGTGTTTTCTACGGTTGATAAGAATGGCCGGCCGCAGGATGCCTTGTTGCGGCTGAATGAGATTTTCAATCTGTCGCTCAATGCCGATCTCGTCGTACTCAGCGCATGCGAAACGGCCCTCGGCAAGGAGATCAAGGGAGAAGGACTCATCGGCCTGACCCGCGGCTTCATGTACGCCGGAGCGCCACGCGTCGTGGCCAGCCTGTGGAACGTGGAAGACCGCGCCACCGCAGAACTCATGAAGCGTTTCTACGAGGGCATGCTGAAACGGCAGTTGAGACCCGCCGCCGCGTTGCGCGAAGCTCAACTTGCTCTTTCTCGTGATAAACGCTGGTCCGCACCTTATTACTGGGCCGCCTTCATTCTCCAGGGAGACTGGCGTTAGCGGGGTAAAAAGAATTAGCCGCGAATTACGCCGATTACGCGAATGGGCGCCCCATTCGCGTAATCGGCGTAATTCGCGGCTAATTCTTTTTATCCCGCTTTCCTCCGAAAAACTCCCCCTTTCGTGAAACATCCCCTGCAACTCCCTCAGTACTGTTTGAAGTCAACCTAAGGGGGAAAAGGCAAATGTACAGGCGTTTGTTTCGTGTGATGGGCATGTTTGTATTCCTGGGAGTTCTGGTGGCTGGATACTCCCTCTCGCAGTCGGGATCCACATCGTGGGTAAGTCTCGACGGTTCCAAAGCGGGCACTCCGGCCGATGTCATATTCGACAGGGAGAGTTCCAATGCATCAACTTCCGCACTCTCGATTGTGCTGCACGGCTTTTGGGTGGAAAAGAAGGACGGTCCCGGTGGCCCGTATACGAAAGTTACCGTTCCAGGCATTGGCACGGTCCAGCAGAACGGAGCTCCGTCGTTGCCCGCGTTGAGGCTGAACCTGGCGGTTCCGACGACCGCTGATTCCGTAAAGCTGCGCTCCGCCAGCATTTCGGATGCAAGGATTTATCCGGGCGTGCTGGTTTGGCCTAATCCGATCGGGGAAACGGACCAGGAAGGCGGCTGGCCGGGGACTTCCGGTGGTGCGCTCGATTCCGTCCATACCAAGTTGGGATCCATCAAGGGCGCGACCGTGGAGATCTACCCGATGCAATGGAATCCCGCGACGAAGGCACTCACCGTCAATCGCAGTATGAAAATGACATTCGATCACAGCGGCACAGCAACCACAGAGCAGAACAAGATGACAAAGGATCGTGGCATTGCCGCCGGCCAGAAGTTCATCAACTGGATCAGTGTCAGGGATTACTACCCCATCAATGTGTTTTTCTACGAGAGCGACTTCCTGTTCATTTACCCGGTGGGGTACAAGGATGAACTCCAGCCGCTGATTGATCAGAAAAAGGCTCGCGGATTTTCAGTAGCGGAAATGACCACGGCCGCCACCGGCAACACGTGCGCGAGCATACGGGCAGCCATCAACAACTGGTACAACTCAGGCACGACATGGTTGTGGCGTGACAAGTATGCGCTGCTAGTGGGTGACACCAATGAGATTCCGCTCTGTACATCGCCCACCGGAGTTCCAACCGATGATCTGTATGCGTCGACGAACGGCGATGATTTGGATGAGGAAATCTATGTCGGCCGGCTCTCGGTGGACAGCGAAACCGACGCGGCGAATCAGGTCGCCAAAATACTTTCCTATGAAAACAGTCCTGACCCGTTCTGCTGCTATGACCAGGCACTGCTCGTGGCGCACAAGGAAGGCGCTCCAGGCAAGTACGTTGGAGCCCATGAATCGGTACGAACGGCGGTTTATTCGGTGCCTCCGGTTTTTTCGACGTTGTACGGAAACGACCCAGCAGTCGCAGATATCAATGTCAGCATCGCGATCAACGCTGGTGTTGGGCTCGCC
>QHXD01000597.1:0-2826 GCA_003223895.1 Acidobacteriota bacterium | reverse complement strand
AGCTAACGAATCATTCGATTCCACCGATGTGACCGGCCTGTTGAACGTGATGCCCCGAATTCCTGTCCTCTGGGCATTCGCCTGTTCAAATGCCGCCCTCGACGTGGAAGATTCGATTGCGGAAATCTGGATGAAGAGTACCAGCAGTCGAGCGGTCTCCTACTATGGCGCGACGGTCCCATCTTATACGGATCAGAACCATGAACTGGATCGCCAGATGTTCAAGGCCGTATACGATCTCGGCCTGACGACGCAGTCTCACGCCATCCAATACGCCGAAGATCAGATGGGCTTGATCGTCGGTTCGAGCAATGCGTGGATGTACCTCCTGCTCGGCGATCCCGATATGCAGATTCGCCGCCGCAATGATCTCACGATGCGGGTGACGCCGCCGGACTATGCTTTCCCATGTAAGGGGCCCAACTGCTGGTTCAACATCGGCGTGACAGACAAGTTCGGCAATCCGCTTCCCGGCGTTCGCGTTGCGGTATGGAAAGGCGGAAAGCTCGGAGATGAAGTGTGGACGAATCGTTACACCGATAAATCCGGCATTGCCAGCCTGTTGATCAATGCCGAGACCCCAGGAACGTTGTACTACAGCGTGAAAGATGATTTGGGTAACACGGCTGTCGGCAAGATTCCTGTGAAGTAATTCGGGGATGGGTAAAAAGAATTAGCCGCGAATTACGCCGATTACGCGAATGGGGCGCATCAAGAATCGTTTTTTGCGCCCCATTCGCGTAATCGGCGTAATTCGCGGCTAATTCTTTTCCCGTCCCCGAATTCCCGAAAAACCCCACGTTTTGCGTAATCGCTGCCGCAATTTCTCCAGTCCCATGTGAGTCCGGCGAGGATTCAAAAATTAAAAGGAGAATAAGAAATGAAGAATCTGGTTGTCAAAGTTGCTCGATTGACCGTCTTTGCCATCGCAGCGCTGGCGTTGACGACGACATTTGCGGTTGCGCAGGAAAATTTTTCCGGGAACCTTGCGTTGAAAAACACTGTGATCAAGACCAACAGTGAGATCCTGGCTCTTCCGAAAGCTCCGAGCACGGTGGATGCGTTTTCGCTGACCTGGGTATACTGCTTTCCGGGAGCACCCTGCACGCTGGAGTTCACCATGACCTCCGAGCTCAGCGACGTCAGCCCTGGTGTAGACAGCCTTCGCTACTATGCCACGGTCGACGGCACTCCTGTGGATGTCCTGCCAACTACTAACCTGGGAATCAACTCCACTGCCAAGGCCGGACAAATGGAGAGCGGCACCGGGACCTGGATGAGGAGAAATCTTGTTCCCGGCTGGCATTATGTAAGGGTGTCCGCAACCGTCAACGATACCAACAGCGACGGTTTTGTGTCGGGGTATATCGGCGATCGCAGTCTGGTTATCCGCGTTTATTCCGCCCAGTAGTCCCACTCAAGCCGGAAAGGCACAAAGAAAAACCCTGCACTTTGTGCCTTTCCCGCTCATCTTCTATCCATGGCGCCTCAATAGCCGCATATCGGCGGAATGCCTCTTCCAAAGCGGATGTCTGACGCGGCATGAATTTCTTGAGCCGCACATTTCCAGCCACATGCGCCCTGCCTTCTGCGAGTGAGTTGAACCGCCCGCCTGAAATCGCCTGAACCAGCACATTCCCTGTGACAGTTGCTTCGACCGGTCCGGCCAGCACGGGCAGACCGGCAGCGTTCGCGGTCGCCTGATTGAGATAATCATTCTTACTGCCGCCACCTACAATGTGCAGGCCATGGATTGTGCCGATCAGCGATTGGATGCTATTCAGCACCGACGCGTAGCGGAAGGCGAGCGAGTCCAGGATCACCTTGGTTAATACCGCAGGATCGGTAGGAACACGCTGGCCGGTTTCGGTGAGGTGTTGCGATAGTGCTTCCAGCATGCTCAGAGGATTAAAGAATCGCGGGTCGGCCGGAAAAATAAGACAGCGACTGTCTTCCAGCAGTGAAACCTGAGCCAGAAGACTGTCATAGTCCGTATCAATCCCATTCTCTTGCCACTCGTTACGGCACGACTCCAGAATCCATAGGCCCATTACATTCTTCAGGAATCGAACCGTTCCGAACGCGCCGCCCTCGTTTGTGAAGTTCCGCCGGCCTACATCACTGTTGATGATCGGACTGTCCCGCTCCACGCCAACCAAAGACCACGTGCCGGAAGAAATGTAGGCGAACCCGTCCTCGAAGGGTGCTCCAATAACAGCGCTGGCCGTATCGTGCGTCGCCGGGACAACCACACGCACTCCGTCCAGCCGCACTTCCTCCGCGACGGAGGTTTTCAGGGGACCGAGGTCCGTACCCGCAGGAATAATCTCGGCTAACAAGTGTCGAGGAAGATTGAGAGATGCCAACAATTCGTGATCCCACGCACCGCTGCGCGCATTCACCATCTGCGTCGTGGTGGCATTGGTATATTCGGTGGCCGCCTTGCCCGTCAGCAGAAAGTGAATCAGATCGGGAATCAAGAGCAGGCGATCCGCATTTTCCGGAAGGCCGGCTTGCACATGCGCGTGCAGTTGAAACAAGGTGTTGAAGACGAGGAATTGAATGCCGGTCCGGTTGAATATCTCTTCGGGCGAAACCCGCTCGAATACTTTTCCGATCGTGCTCTGCGTGCGTTTATCGCGATAACAGATTGGATTCTCGCAGAGCTCTCCATCGCCGTCGATCAACCCATAGTCCGTCCCCCAGCTATCGACGCCAATGCTCGAGATGGGCCGGCCCAACTGGCGAGCCCATTCACCAGCCCTGCGCAGCCCTGTCTTAATGTCTGTAAAGATCCGTGTGCCGTTCCAGCGCAGATGTCCATTA
>QHXD01000603.1:7976-9205 GCA_003223895.1 Acidobacteriota bacterium | reverse complement strand
TTTGCCTGTCAGTCCGCGCTGCTCCGAAACATCAAGTGGACGAGCTGCCTTAACGATCGCGCGAACAATACCCATTCGTTCATCCAGCAACTTCTGATACGTGGCGATGAGTTCATCCAACAACGAAAGGCGATTCCGATCGACAAGGATACCTGCGAAATTTGTCACGCGGCGATCCAAGCCCAGCGCGTCGGAGATTTCCTTGAGCAACCGCTTGCGGCGATCGCCCGCAAACGTTGGGTTTTCCAGAAGCCTGCGCGCGTCCGGCTGCTCCTTCAACAGCGCGTTCAAGCTCTCCAGTTGCTCGAGCCCTGCCTCAGCCTTTTCCGGATACAACACGTCCATGAGTGCCCTGGCGTATCGATTGGCGGCTACGGACATTCCTCTCCTTAGAGTTTCTTGATGAAACGCACAAGCACGCGCTTTTGATCATCCTGTGTCATCTCGGTTCTCAACGTTTTTCCGGCGCGATCGATCACCGCGTCGGCAATCGTTTCCTTGATCTCGCGCTCGAGGCTTCGCGCAACGCGATCGATTTCCTGGCGCGACTGTTCGATCACGCGATCGACCTCGCGCTTCGCATCCGTGATGATCTTCTCACGCTCGACGAGAGACTCCTTTTCCGCTTCCGCACGCAGCGCGGCGATTTCTGTAGAAAGCCGGGCGAGACGCTGTTCAATGTCGTTCATGCGCGCCTGCGCGGTCGCTTGTGCTTCCTGGGCGCGCTGTAAGCCGGAGCCGATTTCCTTTCGACGCGTCTCAAAGAACTCCGCCATTGGTTTTCGCAGCAGGTAGCCCAACCCGCCAAACAGGACGATGAAGTTCGCCCACCGCGCCACGACCAGCCATGGGCTTTCTTCGTGTTCGGCTGCAGCGCCCTCGGCATGTTCCTGAACGAGCGCGAAACAGGGACCTGCTGAAACCAGCACACCGAAGAGGAGCAGAATCAGGATTCTTCTCATGAAATTACTGGTCCCGGAGAATTGCAGTTGCGAGTCTTTTCGCGAGGGTATCGACTTCCGATTCGATTTTCTTTCGCGCCGTCTCAGCCTGTGCTGCCAGACGGGCGCGGCCTTCTTCCAGCGACTTGTCGGCTTCCCTCTTCGCCTTCGCTATGAGGTCGGCCTTTTCTGCCAGTGCTCGCTCCCGCTGCAATTCCTGCTGCCGATAGGCCTCGCTTCGCGCGTTTCGTATTGCCTGTTCGTATTGCGCGGTCTGCAGTTCGGCCT
>QHXD01000603.1:7229-7971 GCA_003223895.1 Acidobacteriota bacterium | reverse complement strand
AGTTCATGCCGTTTTTTAAGGATTTCATTGATCGGACCGAAAAGAAAGCGACTCAGGACGAGATAAAGGATGATCAGGTAGAGAACCGTGACCGCGACGGAAAAGTCGATGTTCAGCATTTTTTACTCTGGGAAACGGAGGCGCGTCAGGCAACCCTGCGCAAGTCAGTACAAACATTGAAAAATAGCATCGGGCTAACTGACTGTCAACAGGTGGGACGACGGTTCACCCGTGGAGCCGATTTCAACGGCAGGGATTCCGGCATCGCGGAGCTTTTTCAGAAGAGCATCGGCATCGTCAGGTTGGCAAAAAATCAGGAGACCGCCCGACGTTTGCGGGTCAAATAGGACGTTTTGAACATCCGGGGGAACCGTGTCTGCAATCCGAACATGCGGTCCGAAGAAATCGCGATTATTGGTCAGGCCAGCAGCGCAGAAGCCTTCGCGACTGTAGTCGAGGGTACCCGGTAGAAGCGGCAGCTTTCGATGATCGATATGAATCGAGATGCGGCTCGCCCGGGCGACTTCACTGGCGTGCCCGGTGAGACCGAAACCGGTGATGTCCGTCATGGCATCGACTCTGAACTCCAGGCAGATTTCTGACGCCCGGCGGTTAAGCTGTGCCATCGTTTGGATCGCCACCTGGACGTGATCGGGCGAAGGTTTGCTGCGTTTGAGCGCTGTAGTAATCAGACCGGTACCGAGTGGCTTGGTCAGAATCAGCCGGTTGCCGGGCCGGGCGC
>QHXD01000603.1:4965-7220 GCA_003223895.1 Acidobacteriota bacterium | reverse complement strand
ACAACCCCAGTGATCGCGTAACCGAACTTGATTTCGTCGTCGCGAACCGAATGGCCGCCGAGAAGCGCGACGCCGGCCTCGTTCAGTTTATCCAGGCCGCCGCGCATGATGTCGCCAAGTACGCTGAACTCGACACCCTTCACGGGAAAACCGACCACAGAAAGGGCCGTCTTGGGCTCGCCTCCCATCGCGTAGACGTCGCTTAATGCATTTGCCGCGGCGATTTGACCGTAGGTATAAGGCTCGTCAACGATCGGGGGGAAAAAGTCGACGGTCTGAACCAGCAGTATGTCGGGTGTGAGTTGAAAGACCCCGGCATCGTCTGAGTTCTCGTAACCGACCAGCACCCCGGGAATGGTTTGCCGCGGCACCATCTTGAGGGCAATATCCAGGTGGCCTGGTCCCAACTTGCCCGCACAACCCGCCGACTTGGCCAGTTCGGTTAGCCGCATTCGACGCCTCTCGCTAAAACTGTTCTTTGCGGCCGTCCTTATGACTCATGGCGCGGGCCGCAACCGCTGCCTCTTCAGGATTATCGCCGGCCATGCGGGTGCGACCATCCAGCATTGCTCCTACGGCGACGGAAAGCACTGGAGTATGAATGTCGCCCCTGACGCGCCCTGCCTCCGTAATTTGCACGCGCCTCTTCGCTTCCACATTGCCGAAAACCTGGCCGTGGATTTCAACTTCCCCAACCTTGATGTCGGCATGAATCACCGCGTGTTCACCAACGATAAGCACATCCCCAGTAGAAATTGAGCCGTGGAAGTTACCATCGATGCGAAGAGTGCCGGCGAATTCAAGTTCGCCGGTTACATTGGTTCCTTTATCCAGGAAACCTGAAACCTGATCATTGGACCTGAACCGAAACTTCATGACGAGCTCCTTCACCACCTGTACTCTGCTGCGACCGTAATAATGCGCCGCCCAGGGTCAAAACTTCGCCCTGAGGAAACCCTCATACAGTCGATTCATTTCTTCAGAAGAGTAGAAGTGGATTTCAATCTTTCCCCTCCCCCCGTTCTCCTGAATGGAAACCTTCGTACCCAGCGCCTGCTCCAGGGCGTGGATTGCTGCCTTCACATTCGGGTCCAGGACTTCCGCACCATTGGCAGGCCCATCTCTATCAGATCCCTTTGTGGCGCAGCGTGACACCAGCATTTCGGCCTGCCGGACCGAGTAATTACCCTGAATGATCTTTTTTGCGGTGTCGAGTATCCCACTGAGGTCCGACAGAGACAAGAGGGCTTTCGCATGGCCGGTGCTGAGTCGATTTTCCCGAAGCCACTGCTGGACCTCCGGCGGGAGTTTGAGTAGCCGGAGCATATTAGCAATGGTTGCACGGTTCTTACCAACCCGCCTGGCCACTTCTTCCTGCGTTAAGCCAAACTGAACGATCAGGCGTTCATAAGCCTGCGCTTCTTCCATCGGGTTCAGATCTTCGCGCTGCAAGTTTTCGACCAGCGCAATCTCGAGGGCCGCGTGTTCGCCGGTTTCGCGAACGACGGCAGGAATGCGCATGAGGCCGGCTCGCTGCGCAGCCCTCCAGCGGCGCTCACCGGCAATTAATTGAAAGAATGCATCCGGAAGAGGGCGAACGACGATCGGTTGGACCACACCGTGCGCGCGAATGGAATTGGCCAGTTCGTTGAGGCTCTCTTCGTCGAAATCCCTTCGCGGTTGATGGGCGTTCGGAAGAATCCGCTCGATGTCGATTTCTCTTAATTGATCGGTTTCAAGATCGGGCGTGCCCAACAAGGCGCTCAAGCCCCTCCCCAGAGCCTTTCTCTGTGCCATGAATGATCTCCTTCGCGAGTCGAATATAGCTTTCCGCACCTTTGGACTTGATGTCGTAGAGCAGAATCGGCCGGCCGTGACTCGGCGCTTCGCCAAGCCGGATGTTGCGCGGAACGATCGTAGTAAAGAGTTGCTTGCCAAAAAACCCTCGGAGGTCTTCCATCACCTGATGCGACAGGTTCGTTCGCTCGTCGAACATTGTGAGAAGCACGCCCTCCAGTTGGAGATCCGGATTGCGCAGACGCCGAATCTGGCGGATGGTTTCCATCAACTCTGAAACCCCCTCAAGCGCGAAGTATTCGCACTGGATCGGAATGAGAAGACTGTCTGCCGCAATCAGCGCGTTTACTGTCAGGATGTCCAGAGACGGCGGGCAATCCACTAAAATATAATCGTAACTCGATTTCAAGGGTCCAACAGCAGTTTTAAGCCGCTGATCCCGATCGTCTTCCTGGGAC
>QHXD01000603.1:0-4934 GCA_003223895.1 Acidobacteriota bacterium | reverse complement strand
GAACAGTGCTTCCAGTTCGGTCGGCAGAATCACCGATGTAAGTGGTTCATTATGAACAAGAACATGGTAAGTCGACCGCGGATAGGTGCCTTTTCGGATACCCAGGCCCGAGCCGGCATTCGACTGAGGATCCAGATCGATCAAGAGCGTCCTCATCTCTGCCGCCGCCAGCGAAGCACCGAGATTGATGGCGGTAGTTGTCTTACCGACGCCACCCTTCTGATTGGCTATAGCTATGACTTTTCCCATGATAGGTTGAGAATTGTTCCACGTGGAACAATTAAGTCCCAGGCTTGGGAACGCGGGCTAAAGCCCGCGACTACATCGGAAAGAATGTCTCCGTCTTCAACGTAGTCGCGGGCTTTAGCCCGCGTTCCGTTCCACGTGGAACAAGCTTCCGATAAGCCGGGGTCAGGAGTGGTCCAACTGAAACAGAAAAACCTGGGTCCGTGTAATCGGCATGTCAAGGACTTCCACAGGATCCATCGGCGCCCGAGCATCTGCGGTAATCCAAACTACGGTTGTCGTCTTGGAAGAGATTTGTCTAATGGAATCAACCAGCTCAGGGCTAAGTGCCACGCCTTGAAGTGTTATCCAGTCCGGCGACCCGAGAGTGGGTGCCATCTCCTGGAACCGGGCGTGATGAACTGCGAGTTCCGACAACTTCAAGTCAGCCGCAAGATGCCGCAGAAACGCAGCCCGTTTCGTGCGGGCTTCAATCAGGTGCGTTTTATCCAGGTGAGAAACGATGTGCAAAGGAATCGCTGGTGAGCCATTGCCGGACCCAATATCCATGAGCACTCCGGATGGTTTGAGACGAAGCCCAACCCAAACGGGCTCCACCACAAGCCGGCGCACCATGTTGGCGCCGGTCAATCCCGTCAAATTGATTTTCTGATTCCAGTGAACCAGTTCGTCGCAGTACCGGGCCAGCAATAGTTTCTGACTGTCCGGCAAATCGAGTTGAAACTTTTGAAGCTCCGACTCCAGAATTTCGCCGTGCGACACTACACCACATGCTCCGCGTCCGGTCGATTGCGGCGCATTTCGAGATGAAAAAGCAAAATGGAGATCGATGCCGGGGTAATACCTGGAATGCGACTCGCCTGTGCGATGGAGTGAGGGCGAACCCGGCTGAGCTTCTCCACAATCTCGCGTGAAAGACCCGGCATGCCTGCGTAATCGAGACCTTCCGGAATCCGGCGCGACTCCGCCTTTCGGAGCTTCTCCACCTCACGCTCCTGTTGTTTGAGATAGCCTTCGTATTTAATGCTGGTCTCTAGCGATACGATGTCTTCGCGTCGCAATGGCTCTGTGGCGAGCACGCCTTCGGCTATCAAATCCCGCATGTGAATCTCTGGCCGCCGTAGAAGCCCGACCAGGCTTGGGCGATCCCTAAACTGTAAGGACCGTGACACAAAGAAAGAGTGCGACGTGTCGACCTTGGTCTGCGCCACAAGATCACGGAGACGTTCGATTCGTGCCGTGCGTTCGAGATATTGATTCCAATGCTCATTGGTGACAAGCCCGATGCGGCGACCCGCCGGTGTCAGCCGCGCATCCGCGTTGTCGATTCGCAGGTTCAGTCTGAATTCGGCTCGAGATGTGAACATCCGGTAGGGCTCGTTGGTGCCCTTGGTCACAAGATCATCAATCATGATGCCGATATAAGCATCCGCTCGATCCAGCACCAGCGGCGCGGCGCCTTTCACCTTAAGCGCGGCATTAATGCCCGCAATGAGACCCTGCGCTGCCGCTTCTTCATACCCCGTGGTGCCGTTGATCTGGCCTGCGAAAAAGAACCCTTCGACCTTTTTGGTTTCCAACCAGGGATTCAGCTCCGTTGGCTGAACGAAATCGTATTCGATGGCGTACCCGGGCCGGATCATCTGAGCCGATTCCAAACCTTTCATGCCGTTGAGAATCTCGCGTTGGACGTCAATCGGAAGACTCGTTGACATGCCATTGACGTAAATCTCATGCGTGTCGATGCCTTCAGGCTCGAGCACGATCTGATGCCGGTCTTTGTCACGGAATTTGACGACTTTGTCCTCAAGCGAAGGACAGTATCGCGGCCCGATGCCCTGAATCTGCCCGCTATACAGCGGGGACCGATGCATATTGCTCCGAATGATGCTATGAATCTTCTCGTCGGTGTGCGTGATGTAACAGCAGATCCTGTTCTCGAGACGTCGGGTGGTGCGAAGAGAAAATGGCGTGGGTTCCGAATCGCCGGGCTGCGGCTCGAAGACGGAGAAATCAATCGTGCGTCGGTCCAGCCGTGGCGGCGTCCCGGTTTTCAGCCGGCCCCAGTCGAAACCCAGATTGCGAATGCTGTTTCCCAATGCAATTGATGCCGGTTCCCCGTTCCGGCCCGCTGTAAAACGCTTCTCACCAATGTGAATCAAACCGTTCAGAAACGTTCCCGTCGTGAGGATAACGGCAGATGCGGCAACCCGGCGGCCGTCGAGCAGTTCGATTCCGGCGATCCGATTCTTTTCAAAAAGGATCTCCACGACCTCGGCCTGCTTGATGAAGAGATTCGGCGTCTGCTCGATAAGGCGGCGCATCACGTACCGATAGCCGGCTTTGTCTTCCTGGGCGCGCGGCGACCAGACCGCGGGCCCGCGACTCGTATTGAGTAATCGGAATTGAATCCCGGCTTCGTCCGCAGCCAGAGCCATGATTCCACCAAGGGCATCGATCTCTCGAACGAGGTGCCCTTTCGCGATGCCACCGACAGCAGGATTGCACGACATCTGCGCTATAAGGTCGACATTCATCGTGTACAGCGCTGTGCTCAGCCCCATCCGCGCTGCAGCGTGCGCCGCTTCGCAGCCGGCGTGACCGGCACCCACGACTACTACATCGTAATTCTCGTCGTACATCTTGGATTCCTCATGGTTATTTCCCTATGCAAAACGTCGCGAAGATTCGATCCAGAATGTCGTCGGTAACAACCTCGCCGGTCAATTCGTCCAGCGCCGACAGTGCCTGATAAAGATCCAGGAGCGCCATCTCATGCGGAACGTTTCGCTCAAGGGCGTCAGAAGCGGCGTTCATACTAATGATGCCTTTGGCGAGCGCTTCATGCTGCCGCGCATTCGTTAACACCAGATCATCGGCCAGTTCGGTTTTCTGATTCCTGAGAAACGCTCGAATGGCTTCGTGTAGATCTTCGAGGCCCCGTCCCGTCAGGGCACTGACATGAACCCGCGGCGATCCGTTGAGCGAACTGAGATCGATCCCCCGCGGGAGGTCGGCCTTGTTGATTACAAGCAGATGCGGAACCGATTCCGCCTTTGCGAGAACCTGGCGGTCATTGTCATCAAGCGCCAGCGAGCCATCGAGCACCACCAGTACGCGTGACGCCAATACTCTCTATGCGATCCTCCGTCTCGCGCACGCCGGCCGTGTCTGCAAAGCGTAGCGGAACGCCGTCCATGTTTACGGTCTCCGTGAGGACATCGCGAGTGGTTCCGGGAACTTCAGTGACGATCGCACGGTCCGCGGAAACAAGCCGATTGAACAAACTCGATTTTCCGACATTCGGCTTTCCAAGTATCGCCAGACGCAGACCCTCGGCAAGGATGCGTCCATATCCAAAAGTATCTTTCAAGCTTGCGAGACCAGCGCTTATAAGCGTGATCGCCTTGACAACAGCCGCGTTGTCGGGCACATCGACATCGTCCTCCGCGAAGTCAATGCCTGCTTCCAGCCGCGCGATCACATCGACCAGTTTATCTTTGTGCGGCCGAATCCGCTTCGAGACGGTCCCTTCCATCTGCCTCAGTGCTGTCCTGGCTTGTTGCTCTGTCTGTGCATCAATGAATTCGCGAACGGCTTCGGCCTGGATCAGGTCCATCTTGCCGTGCGCCACAGACCGCAACGTAAATTCACCAGGTGCTGCAATGCGGGCACCCGCTATTCGGATGCTCTCGACAATGCGGCTGAGAATGAAAGGATTACCGTGTCCGCTGATCTCGACTACATCCTCGCCCGTGTAGGACTCCGGACCGCGAAACAGCGTCACAACCACTTCGTCGATCTCTTCGCCCGTAACACTCATCCACGCCCCGACCTGGGCTTTTCGGTGCTCGAGGACGGAATTCGGGGCGTTCGATTTAAAAAGACGGCTTGTGATGGCGGCGGCCTCGCGGCCCGACATGCGGACTACTCCAATGCCGCTGCGGCCGAGTGGTGTGGAGATGGCGGCAATCGTTTCATCAGAAGAAACAATTTTGTGCAGCCCTTCGCGCATGGCTCACTTGTCGCGGGCTTCTTTCGGCTTCGACCGCGCTCGCAGCTTCGCATCCGCCTGCGGAGACCAGTATTTGTTGATGAAAAACTGCTGGCCGATGCCGACCACGTTACCTGTCAGCCAATATGACCGGCATGATCATCATCATTTTGGCCTGGGCCGGATCTACACTCGTAGGAGTCATCTTCTGCATCACGATCATCGAAATGGCAAACAGGATCGGAAGGACGTAGTACGGATCGTGCTGCGACAGGTCCTTTATCCATAAGATCCAGGGTGCGCGGCGTAACTCTATAGAAACAGACAACATGCTCAGCAAACCGAAGAACACCGGCATTTGTAGTAGAAGGGGCAGGCAGCCACCTAAGGGATTCACTCCGTGCTGCTTGTAAAGATCCATCATCTCGGCCTGCACCTGGGGACGCTTGGGATCGTTTGCCTTGAGCTTTTTGTACTTGTCTTGCAGCGTCCTCATCTGCGGTTGGATCTTCTGCATCTTCTGCATCGAGACCTGCTGCTTCAATCGAAGAGGAAAGAGAACAAGATTGATCGCCAGTGTCAGGAGAACAATCGACCAGCCGAAATTTCCGATGTAGCTGTGGATCGTCAGAAGCGCGACTTCCAACGGCCGCGCGATAATTTCGAACCAGCCGTAGTTGATGACCGCGACCAG
>QHXD01000602.1:7490-8550 GCA_003223895.1 Acidobacteriota bacterium | reverse complement strand
TCACGCCGCAGATAATGACGACGAAAACCGACGGCGATCGGCCCGCGTATCCCGTCTACTGAGAATGCTTCGAGCCCACCACCTGATTCAGAAGGTTCCCCACACTCATCGTTATGTGCTGATCCCGTATGGACGCGACATCATCTCCGCCGTCCTCGCTTCACAGCAGATCACATTGCAACAGCTAAACAAACTTGTCGCATAAATCCGCTTCCAATCGCAGGCACAGTACGCAGAGAAAAATCTTCGCTAAAATCCAAGAAACTGGGGCCTAATGCCATAGAGCGCCGCTACAGTAACTATCACTTTACGGATTCGATCACTTCGATGGAGACAATAGCGGAACTGGCCCCGTCGATACTGAAACGAATCTTGTCACCGGCGTTGAGCCCGTTAAGCAGGGAGGGTGGCGTGACGGGAAAACTCATTTCCATAGCTGCCATGAAACCGGGAATATCTCCGTGGTTGACGATCAGCCGGCCGGCACGCGGAGTCGTCGCAACAACTGTGCCGACGCCCCGGTAAGGCTTTCGGTCTTTCGATAGCGTTGTCAATTGCGGTGCCGCTTTTAATTCGCCGCCCTTTCCGACGACGAGCTTGCCCATCATGCCCACTTTGTCATGCGCCGGAATATGACAGTGCAGGAAGAGGGTCATATCCTCGTCAGGGGTCACGAAGCTTGCAGATGCGGTCTTTGGTCCGACCACGTTTAGCGCAAACACCGGATTGAGTCCGGGGATCATCAGGTCGTGGCGGATCTCGTCTGTATTTTCAAGAACGATCTCTACCTCTTCGCAACGTCCGGCGTGGAGTTCGCGCGGTTCGAAGGCGAACACCTCTCCTGGCCGTGCATACTGTCGCCCGGCCTTCACAACGATCTGGCGCTTGCTCCGCGGCCGTTGGGGGCACGAACTGGCGACGGGGCGATGGCGCTCGGTGTCGATCAGATCGAGGCGGGGTAGCGCGCTGGCTTCGTCGCGAACCGGGTAATTGAAGGCGCCGCCTGCGGGCGGGGTCAGAGGCCAGCCCTTCTCGTAATACTCGACGGTCGTCCCGAATA
>QHXD01000602.1:6853-7380 GCA_003223895.1 Acidobacteriota bacterium | reverse complement strand
GGCAATCCGTCTTCTCCCATGAAACCGTCGTAGACAATGGCTGTATGATCGCCGCCCGGATTGATGCCCTTGTTGGAGGCCGCCGGCTGCGCGTGGTCGTGCATCAGCCACACACCCGGACCGGCCGCATAGAAGCCGTCGTTGCCCGTGCGTAGAGCGAGGTCGACTCGCTGTCCCGGACCGACGTCGAACGTGTCGCGCGTGATCCTCGCGTCCTTCGGAACGGGATAACCGTCCAGATCCGTGACGGTCGGATGGTGGCCATGCGTGTGAAGGTAAACCGTCCGCGCGCCGACATTAAGGACGCGAAGCTTCGTGGTCTCGTCGGGTTTTACCAGGATCGGACTATCACGCAAGGTGAAGGGGAATGAGCGGCCGTTGAGCAGAAAGATGTCGGGTTTGCGCTGCGTTGAATCGTAGTCGCGATGCATGCGCTTCTCGACTTCGCGGGGATCGGTATATGCGGCCGGGATCCGATTGAGCCGATCGTCGATGTCCATGTAAACGAGCGAATATTCATTTTGATA
>QHXD01000602.1:0-6820 GCA_003223895.1 Acidobacteriota bacterium | reverse complement strand
GGGATGAGATGCGCAAAGTGATTGTGCGCGCGGTTCGGCTCGATGATCAACATGCCGGCAAGGCCCATGATCGGATGCACCTGGTCCTGCACGTGGCAGTGATACCAGTAGGTGCCGGGCGCGCCGGCGACGAAGCGATACGTGAAGGCCTTTCCTGGCGCCACCTCGTCCTGGGTCATATGTGGAACGCCGTCCATGTTGTTGGGCTGGCTCGTTCCGTGGAGATGGATCGTGTGAGGAAGGTAGTGCGTGTTATAGAGGGTGATCTCCACCACATCGCCTTCTTCCACGCGCAGCGTCGGGCTCGGCAATCGAGCCGGCGAAGTCATGCTCGTGCCCATGGGCGCAAACACCCAGAATGTCACGAACTCGCCCGGGTAGACTTCCTCCTGGACCTCGATCACTTCGAGATGGAAGTGGATCTCATCCGCATCGCCGTCGCCATCAAGATCCCGGATGAGCTGGACGGCATTTTCGTCCGCACCCGGAATCGGCAACATCTCCGCTTCGAGATTGGCCCGTTCCACTTCGCCGCCGCGGCGATAGGCTTCGGCCAGAGCGAAGCGGTCGAGTTTTGGCAGGAACTGGAGATCCGCCGGATCGTGCGCAAGCACAATGCCCGCGCCGCCAAGCAAAGCTGCCGCTATCAATATCAGGGCAGCATGACCTCGGGTCTTCATCGTGCGCCCGGGACCGGAAGCCGCTGGGGAATGGGCCCGGTGTAACGCAACACCATCAACCCGCCGCCGTTGCCGTCCGTTAAATAGAGGAGGCCGGTGTCCGGATCCTGAAAGATTTCCCGCGTGTGGCGAACCTTGTGAAGGTCCTGCCCGTTACCGGGCGGAGGAAAGCGCGGCGACAGGAAGTGACCGACGAAGACCGGCGCAAACGGATTGGAGATATCCATGACGTGCAGGCCCTCATCATACCAGTTGATGTAGACCAGGCTCGGCGAGCGCTGGTCGATCACCGGTAAATGCGTTGACGTTCCCACGCGGCTGCCCGGTCCGCCTTCGCATTCAAAAGTGTTCTTATCGCGATTGAATTTATCCGAGACGAAATCGAACCGGAACGTGGACAACATGACGACGTTGGCCGGCCTGTCGCCTCGGACCACATCGGGATTCTTGAGGTCGGACACGTCGAGGATTCGCCCGAAGCCCGGCGGGCAATCGAAGATTTCGTCGGTGTGGACGACGAGGTCGGGATGCTCGCCCGGACGAGTGACGACCGGCAGAGATGTGTGGGCGGCCCCGAGGAAGCCTCCGTGGAATGGCGGAACGTAGTCGTAAGTCGCCAGAAGCTTCGGATTCGTCCGGTCCTTGACATCGAGGATCACCATGCCGGCATCGCGCCATGCCGCATAGAGGCGGTCGTTGTAATAGACGATCTCGTGACACTGGATGATTTGCTGCTTGCCGTCCGGACCGAGGCGATTCAACGCGCCGTACTGTTCGCCCTTCATCTGGCCGGGAACGTGCCACGTGCCGACCTGTTTGATCGCATTGCGGTCGCCGTAATCCACGATCACGAGCGCTTCGCGATTGAGATCTGGTGAGTACTGGCCACAGGAATAAACGTACCGGTCGTCCGCATCGAGTCCATGTCCCTGGCCGTCCGGTGCGAATGGAATGAATGCAAGCTCCTTCGGCCGGGCCGGATCGGCGACATCGTAAAACGACAGGCCGGACCTGGATTTCTGGCCTGCCGGCACTTTGGTCGGATTGCCGCGCGCGTCGTTGTCGTGATTGAACATCAGGATCTTTTTCTGGCGGTTGACGCGCAGGTAGTTGCAACGCGTCCCCGGATTGCAGGGAATGAAGCTGAGGGGCTTCATGTTCCTTGGGTCGCGTATGTCGGCGATCAGAATGCCGAACAGCGTCTGCGGAGAGTTGTAACCGGCCATGTAAGCAATGCCGTCATACACGCGCACGGTGTTGAATCCCGAACCAACCTCCGGGCCGGGACGGCCCAGTGCTTTCGCCCAGTCGGTCCGTTCCGGGACTTTGAAATAGCTGTGGCCGAGCAACTCAAAGTTCTTCATCGAGGAATATTTCTTGAAGTCTTCGAACGACAGATTGAAGGGGTCGACATTCGGAGGGATCGGAACGTCATTGACCTTCGGCGCTGTGACCTGGGCGGATAGAGACCCGGTCAGGGCCAGCATGAGCCATGCACCAGCCGCTATACGGGTCAAGCTATTGCGTCGCCATCGGACCATGCTTCCCTCCTGATTCTGTGGATGATATGGCATCGTATCAGCGGGCACTCTTGCCCCCAAAAGAATTTGCTATCCTGGAGACTTTTGCACTTCGTTGTGCGAGCGGTCATGCACACGAAACGTGAGTCTGAATTCCCCTCCGAGATTAGGGCATCAACATACTTGCCGAATCCGCCCTCCCTAAAGCCGGCCCCTACGCATCCAGGTTAACGAGGCGGGCGCTCACCTCCCAGAGCCGCCTGGCGAGTGCCTCATCCTCGGCGAGCGGCGCCGGCGCGACGGGGCGCTTCTTTTCGAAGTACCTGCCGGTGACGGCGTCGAGCGCAGGGTCGGCGGCGAGCTGAACGATGGTGTCGCCGCCTTCCTTCGCGCTGATCAGGAACGGCTTCAACAGGAGAGTGATGAACGGTTTCATATAAGTTGGCGCGCCGGACCAGATGTTGGTGTTGACGCCGCCGGGGTGCAGACTGTTCGAGGTGACGCCAGTACCGGCCAGGCGCCGCGAAAGCTCGGCCGCGAACAGCACATTCGCGAGTTTTGAGCGGGCGTATGCGCGCATGATCCGGTAGCCGCCGCGCTCGAAGCCGAGGTTGTCGAAGTCGAGCGTGCCGCCGCGGTGACCGATCGAAGCCACGGTGACGATGCGCGAAGGCGCGCTCTTCCTGATGACGTCGAGCAGGAGGTTTGTAAGGAGAAAGTAGCCGAGGTGGTTGACGGCGAAAGTGGCCTCGATGCCGTCCGGAGTCAGCGTGCGCTTCCTGTAAACAGTGCCGGCGTTGTTCACCAGCACGTCGAGCCGGTCGTGGCGATTACGGTAATCAGCGGCCAGCCTGCGAATGGCCTCCTGCGACGAGAAGTCGCACAACCTTAGAACTTGCTTTGCGATGTGGCTCGCCTGCAGTGTTTTAGGCAAGTTTGCCGAGACATGAACAATTTCTGACGCGAACAACACTAAACGCTTCTGCAGTGCCTGGGGCTTTGATTCCGGCGTACTCATGACCGCCATCTAGCACGAACGCTTCCAAGTTAGTGTCGGGTTGCGGATTTTAGATTTGCACTCGCCGACCGCCGATTTGTAACAGAGATCTTAAAAATTCCTGATCAGCCTTATCGATTCTCGAAAATCGCTAAGCAAATTTGAAATCTGTGTTACAAATTGGCGGTCGGCGATTACAGATCTAAAATCCGCAACCCGGAAATCCTCACCGCGCCGACGCAATCGCCGGGGCCGGGCCCATGCCTTTGAACGCGTACTTGTAGTAGCGCTGCCCGTTGTTGACTTCGCCGAGGAAGAGGTTTCCTTTCGAGTCGATCGCCACGCCGTGGATGTGGAAGAACTCGCGCGCGTTGTGTCCGGCGTGTCCGCCAACCGACGCGACCATTTCCAGCATCTGCCGGTTCATCACGCGAATCGCCTTGTTGGAGCCATCCACGATGTAAAGAAACTTTTGGTCCTTGTCAGGCGAGACGGCGAAGGCATGCACGGTGCCCTCGTTCTGGAGCGTGTTCCTCGAAATGAACACTTCCTTGATGAACGTGCCGTCCAGCTTGAACACCTGGAGCCGATTGTTCGTGCGATCGGCGACATAAACCATATCGTCGTTTGTCACCACCACGGCATGAACGGGATTGTTGAAGCCTTCGGGTGGCGGTCCCTGAATGAGCTGTGCGCGCGGCGGGAACTTCAGGTTATCGTCGGGTTTCTTGCCGTATGCGCCCCAGTGACGCTTGTAGGCGCCGGTGTCGGCATCAAAAACAATGACGCGATGGTTGAAGTATCCGTCGGCGACGAACAGCTCATTGGTCTTCCGGTACACGAACAGACCGGCGGGCCCGCCGAGGTTCTCAGTGTCATTGCTGCCGCGGTTCTTTCCTGCATGCCCAATCTGCATGAGGAACTTCCCCTTGTTCGTGAACTTGAGGAGCTGGTTGTCCTCTTTCGCGTTTCCGCTCAGCCAGACGTTGTCTTTGTAATCGACGAGGACGGCGTGTTCGGAGGAAAACCACTCGTAGCCTTGTCCGGGGCCTCCCCACGCCTGGAGGAACTTTCCATTCGTGTCGAACTCCAGCAGGGGCGGCGCCGGAATGCAGCATTCGGATTGTGGAGGGGTGAGCGAGGCGCCCTTCTCGCCATCAGGGATGGTCGCCGGCCGGTGGAAGACCCACACGTTGTCGTGGGAATCGACGGCGACTCCGCCAACCTGCCCGTTCACCCACTTGTTCGGCAACGCCTGCGACCACAGCGGCTCCGGCTCGAACTGCGGCACCTGCGACCGGCCTGCCTGCGCGGCTGCACGCTGCTCCACCAGCGCCACGATGATCATGACCACGACAGCTCCGGCTCCTCCGAGCGCCCATACTTTGCGTCCCATAAGCCACTCCTTTCGTGCTAGGATTAAGATGTCATCATAAACCTAGAGTTCCCAATTCAACACCTCATGATGGCGGTCCCGCCGCCAAAATACTAGTTTTCCGCCCAATTAATTTTCACTGACAAATCATCATTCTCTTCTTTGAGGTTGAATTATGGCCGACAACATTCTTGTGGCCGTCGCATGGCCGTATGCGAACGGTCCGTTGCATGTAGGACACATCGCGGGCACGTTGCTTCCCGCCGACATCTTTGCTCGTTATCATCGCCTTCGAGGGAACCATGTTCTCATGGTATCGGGCTCCGACTGCCACGGCACTCCGATCACATTGCAGGCGAACCGTGAAGGAGTCGCGCCGGAAGAAGTCATTCGTCGATATCACGCTTCCTTTATCGAGACAATCAGGTCTTTCGGGATCAGCTTTGATTTGTTCACGCAGACATATACGCCGAACCACTACGCATGCAGCAGAGCTTTCTTTCTGAAACTCCTGCACAACGGCTATCTCCGCAGGGAAGGCGCCCTGGTTTCCTACTCGGAGTCTTTGCGCCGGTTCCTGCCCGACAGATTTGTCGAGGGGATCTGCCCAAATTGCGGCTATACGAAGGCGCGCGGCGATCAATGTGACAACTGCGGAACATTGCACGATCCATCCCAGCTCCGTCATCCTCACTCGACGCTCGACGCCGCGCCAGTCACGTTTCGCCAGACGGAGCATTTTGTACTGGCTCTGGACAAGCTGGAACCGAAGCTGCGCGAATGGCTCAACAGCCGCGATCGAAGCTACTGGCGCACCAACACGTTCGACTTCACATCGAACTGGCTGCGCGAGGGATTACACGGCCGATCGATCACGCGGGATCTGGAGTGGGGCGTTCCCGTCCCGGTGAAGGAGGAGGATTTCAAGGACAAGCGCATCTACGTCTGGTTCGATGCCGTGATCGGTTACTACTCTGCAGCCCTCGAATGGGCTGAACGAATCGGTGCTCCGGAGCGCTGGCGTGACTGGTGGCAGAATCCCGACGCACGCCATTACTACTTTATCGGGAAAGACAACATCCCCTTTCATACGATTATCTGGCCGGCGATGTTGATCGGATACGGCGGCCTCACGCTGCCACACGATGTTCCAGCCAATGAGTTTTACAACCTCGAGGGCGAAAAGATGAGCACCAGCCGAGGTTGGGCGCTGTGGGCACAGGATCTGCAGGACCGTTTTCGTCCCGACGCGCTTCGTTACTATCTTGCAGCCAGCGCGCCCGAAGGCCGTGATACCAGTTGGTATTGGAGCGAATTCATTCGCCGCAACAATGACGAACTGGTCGCCACATGGGGAAACCTGGTTCATCGCGTGATTAACCTGGCGCATCAGCACTTCGGCAGCGTGCCCCAGCCAGGCGACTTTTCCGAAGCCGACCGGACTATTCTGGAGGCCGGCGGTGCTCCGTTCCGCCGACTCGGCCGAACGCAGCAACGCCGGCCTCTCCAGGAAGCCTTCGGGCTCGCCCATCGGACGAATCAGTACATTTCAGAACAGGAGCCGTGGAAACTGGTGAAGAGTAATCCGCTGCGGGCAAGGACGGTCATTTATACGGGACTTCAGATTATCGATCATCTGAAGACGTTGCTTTGTCCATTCCTGCCGTTCAGCAGCCAGCGGGTACACGAACTGCTGGGATACGCCGGAACAATTGCGCCCCTGCCGGTCGTCGAGGAAGCAAACGACCCGGAGGGCTGTAACCGCACGGTCCTGACCGGTAATTATGGAGAGCCATCGTGCTGGACTCCTGGCGCGATCCCGGTCGGACAGACAATATGTGCCCCCGAGCTGCTCTTTGAGAAATTGGAGTTTGAGAAAACAGACGAAGCAACGGAAGTGTCCAAAATACGCCGCCATGGCTAGCCGCGGAGCGGCGACAGAGTGTAGCCCCGGGCGCCAGCCCGGGGTGGGTGTCGTTTTGGAACGCAGCCCCGAAAGAAAACCCCGGGCTGGAAAGGTGTGAATGAATTGCAAGGGAGGGTGTTCCCCTCCTCGGGGCTTTGCACAAAAAGTCGCAAATACTGGGCACCACTCCCCTCCTCGTGAGGGCCTCGTGAGGAGGGGAGGCTGCGGCATCAATAAAAAGGCGCGAAGCCACCGCAGCGCCGCAGACGGGGTGGTCGCTCACAAGTTCTATTTCAAGAATGCGTTTTGAAAGAGGATGCCTCAACGACCACCCCGTCTGCG
>QHXD01000601.1:543-7322 GCA_003223895.1 Acidobacteriota bacterium | reverse complement strand
TTTTCGAAGGCGACACTCGATGCGAGTAACTGGGGCGTTCACATCGAAACGGATGCGAAGGACCAGTCCGGAAATCCCGTCCACTTCATCATCGACGGCAAAATCGAGGATGTCACCAACCCGCGGCGTTCAATTGTTGGAACGTGGAGTCACGGGGCGCAGAAGGGTGATTTCAAGATCGTCCGCGACAATTAGGGCGTTAGAAAGAATTAGCCGCGAATTACGCTGATTACGCGAATGGGGCCGCATCAAAAAACTTTTTGCGGCCCCATTCGCGTAATCAGCGTAATTCGCGGCTAATTCTTTTTCTGTGTTTCTAACGGCCCACCAGGTGCTCTGCATCCCTGTTGTTATCCGTGCAGAAGTACTCCTCGAAATCCTCACCCGGATGCCAGTTGATCAGCCAACCTCCGGACCAGGGTCTGGTATAGGCTCTCGGGTCATCGACGGTCGCTTCGTACTTCAGCGTATTGAAGTCGGGGCGTGAGATTCGCTCGGTCAGGTGAAGCGCCTCGGTGTGTGGAAAACCCGCCCGGACGAACCAGAACTTCTCATTGAACCCGATCGTGTCGATGACGAGAGTGTCGCCCTCCCAATGTCCAACCGAATGTCCCAGGAAACCGGGGTTCAAGGCATCACCCTGCGGATGGGAACGTCCGTCCAGGTACACGACGCGCCACGTGCGGACTCCGCCGCCCGACAATATCAAAACGCGTTTGGCTTCCGGCAGCTCATAGATCAACAGACCAAACGGAGTATGGAACTGCCGAGGTCCGCCCGGAGCGGCGCAACGGGCGTGGGGATCGTTCTTCGACTGCGTTCTCTGGCGCTCCTCATAGAGAGCCTTGGCCCACGGCTGGAAGGGAACTTCGCTGGTCTCCATGTTGGTTGGGAGATTGTTGCCCCTCTTGCCGGTCAACGAACCGGTACCGGAATCCCAATATCCGATCTGACCCGGAGGTGCGCTCAGCAGGGGATGGCCATCCGGCCAGCGCGGTGTCGGCGCTGATGGAGGGCGCTGTGGACAGGCTTCGCATTCCACGCTCCTACTGCGGCGTTGGTTCCCCTGGCTGGCCTTCACTGGAGCCCGCGCCGTACTTCTTGCCGGTAGCGGCATTGATAACCGATCTGGCGTTCCCATGATTGCCGCCGTCCTTCGCGCGAGTTCCGTCGACAGTAATCACATCGCCAACTTTCAGCGTGCTTCGAGTCCAGCCCTGCCGCTGGAGCACCGACGGAGCGGCTAACTCGAACGCCCAATTCTGGACTCGCCCGCTGGCCGCGTCTTTCACGTCGATGTAGAAATAGGCATGGGGATTCATCCAGTCCACTCGCGTGACTGCGCCTGTGAGTTTTACGGGCTTGGTGCTGTCGTACTCGGCAGCAAATGAATGGTGCGCCGGCAGCGGCGCTGCCCACACCAGCGAACCGACAATGATCGCGCTAAAACTGAGAGCCCTCCGTGTCATCGTGATGCCTCCGATGGGTTTCATGAATTGACTCGTTCGAATCACTGTTATACATTGCGCACCAGTAGTTTACAAAACATTTTGATTTGTATCCGGGCAGTTCTGCTATATCTCTTCCTGTCACCGATGGTGTTTGCGCGAATGAGTTTTTAGAATGAAAAACGGGGTCGTAGCCGCGAATGACGCGAATGACGCGAACGGGCGCATAAGATTCCTTTGAGCGCCCGTTCGCGTCATTCGCGGCTACGACCTCGTTTCCCAAACAGGAGATAGGCTTTAATGCGATTCCATTGGAGTGCCCTGCTAGTGACCCTGGTGTTGAGCTCGCTGCCATCGGGATTTTCCCATGCGCAGACTCCTGCCCAGGCCCCAAATGTTTCGGGCCAGGGGCCGGCCGCGGGACGTGGCGCGCGAGGCCGCGGAGCACGGGGTGCGAATGCTTCCCCCTCTCTTCCGGCTCCGCGCAATGCAGCCGGCCGTGTGATCCTTGGTCCGCCGCCGGGAGGAAAGGGATTTTGGGGCAGCGGCGGCTCGATCTATGGGCGAGGCGCTGGCAATCTTACCGTCGATCAGATTCCGTTCCAGCCCTGGGCCAAAGCTCTCTTCGATGTTCGACAGAAAGAAGGCGGGAGAACCGATCCTCATGTGTTCTGCTTTCCTCCCGGCGGACCTCGGCAGTTTCAAACGCCCAATGGGTTCGAGTTCATCGAGCAATCCGAGTACAAGAGGATCTTCATCGTCTTCGGCGGCGGACCGCGGAGTTGGCGCGTCATCTACACGGACGGGCGTCCTCTACCGAACGTGAATGACCCGGATCTGCTTCCCAGCTACTTCGGTTATTCGACGGGTCACTGGGAAGGGGATACTCTGGTTGTCGAGTCGGCGGGCTACAATGAGCGATTCTGGTTTCACCGCGGCGGCCTTCCGCATACGCGATTCCTCCATTTCACTGAAAAGTTCACGCGTCCCGACTACGACACGCTGAAATACGAAGTGACGGTCGACGATATCGGTGCTTACACGAAACCATGGACGGGAAGCTTCACCGTGCCGTGGACATATACGAACTGGGATGGGAGTCCGGGCGGCGAGATCACAGAGTATTTGTGCCAGGACAATGAGAGAGACTCGCAGCATTTTGTACGTTGAAACACAAAGAAAATAGCCGCGGATTACGCGAATTACGCGGATGGGGCGCAAAAACAAAAAACTTGATGCGCCCCATCCGCGTAATTCGCGTAATCCGCGGCTATTTTCTTTGTGGAGGCAGGCCGCCCAGCTCCCGCAGCGTGCCGGCGACATAGTACCGTGCCATGTCCTTGCGCCAGGACATGGCGAAATCCGTATTGTCCAGCGGCTTCGCCGGCCGGTACGCTGCTTCTGCGGCTTCACGGATGGTTTCTTCAGTGAGCTTCTTTCCGACGAGGACTTTTTCTGAAGCCGCGCTTTCGATGGGATGGGAACCAACTCCCCCCAGGATGATTTTGGCGTCCTCCACTGTCCCGTCATCCGCAAGGCGCAGGCAGGTCGCCACGCCAAGGACTGGAAAGTCGAATGAGCCGCGGCGGCGGAGCTTCCAATATGTGGCGCGCCAGCCGTTGGTCGGCGGCAAGTGGATCTCGGTCAGCAGTTCATCGGGACGTTTGTTCAGGTGGCGGATACCGTCGTCATTATAAAGGTCGGCGGCCGAGATCATTCTCTCTCCCGAGCTCGAAACCAGCTTTACCTTCGCTCCAATCGCCACCATCACGGGGGCGCAATCGCTGGACTGGACCGCCCAGCAACGCGGGCTGGAGGGAGCCACCCAGCAGATCTCGCCGTCTTTCTTCATGCAAAAGTGGATGGCCTTCCGCCACTCGTAATTCTGGTCGTAGTAATTGCATCGCGTGTCGAGCAGAAGGTTTCCCCCGATGCTGCCACAAGGGGGTGGAGATCAGCGCGGTAGCCTTCGCTACGGCGGGATAGGCGTGCTGGATACGGCTGTCGTCGAAAACCTCGTTCAACGTCAGGCCGGCGCCGAGAACCACTTCTTCTTTCGGCTTGCCTTTGATGGTGCGGAGCTCCTGGAGCTGCGCGAGCCCGATGACAATCTTCGGCATCTGCTGGCGGCGCTTCATGTTGGGATAAAGGTCCGTACCGCCCGCCACGAACATGGCATCGGGCCCGCCGTCTGCCATCATCTCTACGGCCTCGGAGAGGGTCTCCGGTTGAAAATAACGAAACTTGGGGAGTCGCAACATCGATTAAATACCTATTTCCGCGATAACGCCGGCTCGCGTTCTACCGCCTTGCCGTCTCCGCCTTCGAAAGGCGTCTTCACAACAATCGCCTCGGGCATTTCACATGTCGGGAATACTGTGGGCCCGTATCGGCCTTCCTTCCCCTTCGCTTTTGCCCGGAGTGCCTTCATTACTTTGTCCGGAGTGATGGGAATTTCATCGATGCGAACTCCTACCGCGTCATAAACGGCGTTGGCAATTGCAGGTGGAACGGGCAGCTGTGGTCCCTGGCCGGCTTCCTTCGCGCCGAACGGGCCATTGGGATCCTGACTCTCGACGAGATAAGTAACGACGTCGCACATCTCCAGCGTCGTTGGGCTCTTGTATTCGAGGAATGAAGGAAACTTGTGAACCATATTGCGGTTGCCGCGATATGTCATTTCTTCCATGAGAGCCTCTCCGAGGCCCATATAAACACAACCCTCGATTTGTCCCACCACCAGCAGGGGATTGATGGCCTGGCCGATGTCATGTGCGATCCAGACACGGGGAACCGTGACAATACCGGTTTCGGGATTGACCTCGACTTCAGCCACGCTCGCCGTACAGGTAAAAGCCGGCGACGGACCGATGGTGGACCCTTTGTACTTTCCGGGCGCAGCCGGCGGCTTGTAGGAGCCTGTCGTGCCGAGTGTGCCGAATTTCTCTTCGGCGAGCCAGACGGCCTCAACAAAGCTCATTCCTTTTTCCGGATTCTCCGTGTCGAAAACGCGGCGATCCGCGAAAGACAACCTGCTGCCCGGAACATCCAGTTTTTCGGAAACTGCCTGGCGCAATATTTCTCGAGCGCGCTCGGCCGCCTGAATGGCAGCATTACCGGTCATGAGAGTGACTCGACTCGAGTAACTGCCAAGATCCACTGGAGTGAGGTCCGTATCGCCAGTCACGACGCGTATGTCGAACGGATGGATTCCCAAAACCTCGGCGACAATATAGGCCAGGATGGAATCGGAACCCTGACCGATCTCCACGGAACCACAGTAGACACACACGCCGCCGCTTCGATCCAGTTTTAATTGCACGCCGGAGTGCGGCATCTTGTTGTAGTAGATTGGCGTTTGCGTTCCGGTCATGTAGGCGCTGCATGCAATCCCGACCCCTTTCCCATAGGGCAGCTTTCGAAACTTTTCCTTCCAACCGGAGCCTTTCACCACTTTGTCGATGCACTCGCCGAGGGCCAGCGTCCCGATGCGAATCCAATTCGCCGTTATTGAATTGGGTGGGATCGCATGTTGTTTCCGCATCTCCGCCGGGTCGAGTCCCACTTGCTCGGCGATCCTGTCCAATTGAATTTCCTGCGCCCAGCGGGGTTGAGGTGTGCCGTGCCCTCGCTTCGGGCCGCAGGGAGCCTTGTTGGTGAACACGCGAACGGCTTCAAACTTGTAGTGAGGGACGTTGTGGGTCGTTGTTTGAAGTATGCCCGTGTAGAACGTGCTGGCCACACCATGACCTCCGTAGGCGCCGCCGTCCAAAATCGTGCGGTGGTGCATGGCGGTGATGGAGCCGTCCTTCTTGAAGCCTGTTTTCGTGGACATCAGGACGGGATGCCTTCCCCGGTGGGCATAGAAAACTTCTTCACGGGTTAAACAGATTTTGACGGGGCGTCCTGTGATCATCGCCAGCTTCGAGACCACAATCTCATGGTTGAAGGGATCGCATTTGCCTCCAAAACCTCCGCCGTTCGGCGTGGCGATGACGCGGATATGACTGCCAGGAAGCCCGAGCACTTTGGCCAGGTGCCGATGCAGGTAGTGCATGTCCTGAGTGGAAGTCCAGAGCGTGAGCTTGCCGTCATGGCTGAATTGGGCGAGGCTTGCGTGTTGTTCCAGAGCGAGGTGCGTGCTGCCCTCATAGAAGGTGATGTCTTCGCGTACGAAGTCGGCATCGGCAAAACCTGCTTCCACATTGCCGAATTCGTAGACTTGTCTTCGATGGATGTTTCCGAGCTCGCCGTACTCATGGATGCGGGGCTCGGTTATAGCGTAGGCATCCTGGATCGAGGTGATCGTTTGTAGAAGCTCATACTCGACTTCGATCAAGTCCAGGGCCTCGGTGGCGACATCCTCATCCACCGCCGCGATTGCGGCGACGGGATCTCCGACCATGCGCACTCGATCTATGGCCAGGGCGTGCTCATCCTCGCTGACAGGCAGAGCACCGTAGGTGGTCGGCAGGTCTTTTCCGAGCAGGACGGCCTTGACGCCGGGATACGCTTCCGCCTTCGAAGTATCAATTTTCACGATGCGGGCGTGCGGGACCGTGCTGCGCAGAAGCCGGGTGTGCAGCATCCGTGGAAGCATAAGGTCGTCGGCAAACTTCAGTTCGCCGGTGACCTTCACTTTGGCGTCTACCTTGTGGAAGGGCTTTCCGATAACCTTCAAACCCCTTCTTTTCGCTCCATTACTCCCAGCCATAGATGCTCTCCTTGGCCGGTTCGCCCGGCTCACCGGCCATGCGTGCGGCAGCCAACTCTACTGCCTCGTAAATCTTGATGTAACCCGTGCAGCGGCAAAGGTTTCCAGCTAAAGCTTCCTTGATTTCGTCGCGAGAAGGCCGCGGGACTTTCTCGATCAGTACCTTTGCAGTCAGCAGAATTCCCGGTGTGCAATAGCCGCATTGAGCAGCGCCAAGCTCGGCAAACGTTTGCTGCAACGGATGCAGCTCCGTTCCTTGCGCCATGCCCTCAACCGTTGTGACCTCGTGCCCTTCTACTGCAAGTCCCAGAGCAAGGCAGGAAAGCACCGGCTTGCCATCCACCAGCACGGCGCAACATCCACACTCGCCTAGCTCGCAGCCGTGCTTGGTGCCGGTGAGTCCAAGGTCCTCGCGAAGGACTTCCAGAAGCGTCTTATGTGGGGCAAAGGCTACCTCGACTTGCTCGCCATTCACCTGCAGGCGAATGTGCGCCTTCTGCAGCCTGCCGTTGCCTTTCTTTCTTGTTTGTTTCATTTCAATGGCTTCCCGTTTCCAAACTCTGCTTTGGGGCAAAACCTTATGGTAGTCGATTTCTTGCGTCAAGCCCAAACCGTAC
>QHXD01000601.1:0-501 GCA_003223895.1 Acidobacteriota bacterium | reverse complement strand
GGCTGATTCGACGTGCGTTCCCGCCGCGATGTCCTTATGGGAGAATGAATTTTGGCTCACAGCGGGAGGTGTGTATGGCTTTGATCCGAAGGCAACTGATCGAGATCATCGAGTGGACGGACGATTCACGAGACACCCTGTCGTATCGCTTTCCAGACGAAGACAAGGAAATCAAGCGCGGCGCCCAGCTCATATTGCGCGAGTCCCAGATGGCGCAGTTTGTCTACCTGGGCCAGTTCGGCGATCTCTTCGGACCAGGCAAACACACACTCACGACCGCCAATATTCCGGTGCTCACGCGGCTTCTGGGTTGGAAATACGGGTTCGAGTCGCCTTTCAAAGCCGACGTCTATTTCGTGACCACTCGATTGTTCACGGGCAACAAGTGGGGAACATCAAACCCGGTGATTGTTCGAGACCAGGACCTGGGAATCGTCCGGTTGCGCGCTTTCGGCACTTATGATTTCCGGGTCGTCGATGTGCCGCGTTTCCTGAAAGAAG
>QHXD01000600.1 GCA_003223895.1 Acidobacteriota bacterium | reverse complement strand
AGGTTCGCCAACTCTTATATGGCCAGAAACCTCACTTTTATCGCATCCTTTTTCACGATCGAAAATGACACGGTGAACGTGCTGCACATTCGCCGTGGTCGTTACCCCCTCAACCTTGCTGGGGTTTCGTTTCTTTTCCAACGGCGGACTCATCTTTCTGGAACGGCAAGTGCTAGGAGTTTAAGTAGATGAAAAAACGCATTATTGGTCCCCATCCGACAACCGAGGTCAGCAATGATCACTGGCTGGACCTCGAAGCCCTGGCAGACGTCGAGGTTACATCCGAGGCGCAGTCACATCCCATCGAGTGCGCGATCGTGCCAGGCGAACAGGGCGGCTGGCGTGCGTCCGGACCTGGCGATCAAACGATTCGGCTCCTCTTCAAGAAATTGCAACGCGTTACGCGGGTCTTGCTGATGTTTGACGAACACGAAGTCGCGCGGACACATGAATTCGTCCTCAGGTGGTCGCCGGGGGGTGGGGCACCTTATCGCGAGATTGTCCGGCAGCAATGGAATTTCAGCCCACCTGATACCGTAAGAGAGTTGGAGGACTACCGCGTTGAACTTTCCGGCGTTGCCGCTTTGGAATTAATCATTTCACCGGATATCGGGCAGGGCGGTGCGGTGGCATCGCTTACGCAACTGCGGGTTGGTTAAGCACTACGTGACGGTTGACAATTGTAACTGTTAGAGTATCGTTAAAGAGGCGATACTCAAGTCGCTAAAATTCAAATGTTCGGAAGCTCCTGTCCCTGACCGGTCGGATCTTTAATCCCTGCCGCCAAGTTCCAGAAGTTCCCTTACAGATAGGTGTAAATACCCAATGTCGAAGAAATTGTTTGTTGGCAATCTGTCGTTCCAAACGACGGAAAGCGATATCACTTCCGCCTTTGAGCAGTTTGGAGCTGTCGAGTCGGTTCAGATCATCTCGGATCGAGAGACCGGCCGTTCCAAGGGCTTTGGTTTCGTAGTCATGGGCGAAGAAGAGGCCGACAAGGCGATCGCCCAGTTGAACGGCTCCCAGCTCGGTGGCCGCGCTTTGACGGTCAATGAAGCTAAACCGATGGTCAGAAGAGATTCCGGCGGTGGCGGCGGCTATCGGGGCGGTGGCGGCGATTAATTCGAACCCTGCGGGAACATGCCCGCAGCTTCGCAAGACCGGTTTCCGAGAGAAACACATTGACGGGCAGTCCAAGGCTCACTTACTTTGTTCACACTCTTTCATCCTTGGCGGGCTTCTTGAAGAAGACGGATCAACTCGGAAATTTCGAGCAGATGGTGCTCACGGCTGTGATGAGGCTGGGCGAGGAAGCGTACGGCGTTTCGATCAATGAAAAGGTCGGCGAAATTGCCGGCAGGCCGACGAATCTGGGTTCGGTATATGTCACCCTGGATCGGCTCGAGGCTAAAGGTTACGTGAGTTCAAAGCTCACGGACCCGCTACCTGAACGTGGCGGGCAACCCAAACGCTTTTACTACATGAAGGCGGAAGGAATACGCGCCCTGGACGAATCGATGCAGGCATCGAGGCGGGTTTCCAGCACGTTCTCTGAATCGTGGAGACTCGGGAAATGGGATCGTCGCCGCGAATGACGCGAATGACGCCAAATGGGCGCATCAAGAAATCGTTTGATGCGCCCATTTGGCGTCATTCGCGTCATTCGCGGCGACGATCCCATTTTTCACACGATGTCAGCTCTTGAGCGGCTTGGAATCCTTCGAATCCATGGCAAGCCGGAGAACCGCCTGGCGGACGCGTTCGGTGAGCTCGCTGTATTTGAGTTCTTCGTTAAGGCCGTCGCTTGAGACCGGCGGGCCGAGGTGAATCTTGAATTCGAACGCTTTTTCTCCGACGAGGGAGAGCGCGACCGCCTTCAGCATATCAAACGGGCCCCAGAACGCCGGCAGGCCTTCGATGAAAAACGGCACGATGGGAGCGCCCGCTTCCAGTGAGGCGACGGCGGCGCTGGTGTGCCATGGCTTTTTCATGTGTACGTCAAAATCCTTGTCGGCTTCGCCTACCGGAAAAATACCCAGGATCGGCTGCTCGCGTTTGAACGCCCCGGGATTTCGCAGAAAGTCGATCATCGTGTCGGTGGTCATGCCCTTCTGGACCGGCAGGATGACGCCTTCGGCGGTTCCCATGAGCCGGATGAAGCGCTTCAGCACCCGATCCTTCGGTTCGGACTGCGAGACAAACTTGGCCAGGCCGCCGCGCTCGATGAGGAGTCGGGAGCCCATGAGCATGGCGTCCATAGCTGTCTTGTTGATGTGATTTCCCGCCAGAATCACCGGACCGGTTTTCGGCAAGTGCTCGAGGCCTATAACCTTGACGCAGCGGTCCAGAGCGATTTGATAAAGACCTACAAATGTGATCGTCGGCCAGCGCTGAGCCCACATCTGGCGGGGACTGGGCTTGAGCGCAATCGCAAGAAAACCAACCCAGGGAGCCGCAAGCAGACCGAGCAGAGCGAGGTTTCTGGCAGTGTTTCTTCCTGTGGATTCCTTCTCGATTCCGGCGATTACGCCGGTGCCGATCTCCGTTTCGGCAATTTCCTCGGACATATTTCTCTCTTCTCCATCGGCACGGTAACATAAGTGCCACGGTGTAGGACGGAAAATAAGGGAAAAAGTCACCGGGAGAGGAAGTTCTGTTCCACCCGCTGGCGGGATTGCTCGGGCTCCGGCCGAGCCAACATATACATCGCGCTGGGGATAGGCGCAAACGAGGAAGCATTATTCCCCTCCTTGCGAAGGAGGGGTGGACGCGCCATCAAGAAAAAGTCCCCGTTCCAAAAAGGCGCGGACGGGGTGGTCGCTTACGAGTAACTTAACGTGTGAGCGACCACCCCGTCTGCGCCGCTTCGGTGGCTTCGCATCATTTTTTTGATGGCGCAGCCACCCCCTCCTTTGCAAGGAGGGGAATACTGCGTTGCTTTGTATTTTCCTTCCCCGCTTCGGGGATACAATTTTCTTCTGGAGTATTTTCATGGCAAAAATCAGCAGAAGCACTGGGGGAGTCTCCATTTGGGTGGTCCTGCTCCTCCTGGTTTCGGTAATCCTCGTGGCCGGGTTTGCCCTTACCTACAGGCGATGGGAAGGACAGGCGCCTCAGGTCGCGTTCGACCATGACTTCAAGGCGTTGGGACGGACGCCGGCTTTGCACCTGAAAGTCGAAGACCCCGGGAACGGATTGAGACAGGTCATCATTCGACTCAAGCAAAAAGACCAGGACATCGTGCTGGCGGACGAATCGTTTGATCGCGCGGGGGCGGAAAAGTCCAAGGTCTATGATGTCGGGAAGCTGATCGCGGAAAAATCCAAGGTGCAGGAAGGGCCTGCCACTCTGAGCGTCAGCGCGACGGACTACGCGTTCCGCAATTTCTTCGGAGGAAATCGAAACGAACTCAGCAAGGATTTTGCGTTCGACATCTATCCTCCGCGGCTGGAAGTGCTGTCCGGGCAGCATTACATCAATCAAGGCGGCTCCGAGTGTGTTCTGTACCGTGTTTCGGATGATACCGAAGTCTCTGGTGTCCAGGTTGGACCGCATTTCTTCCCGGGCTTCCCTGCGAATCTTCCCGACAAGAATGTCCGCTTCAGCCTGTTCGCCTTTGCCTACGATCTGCCGGCGGACACGCCTGTGAAGGTGGTCGCGCGCGACGCGGCGGGCAATGAAGCCGAAGCGCGACCGTGGCAGAAAGTCTTTCCCCACACGTTCCGGAGCCGGGATATCGCCCTCAAAGACAGTTTCCTTCAGAAAGTGGTTCCGGAAATCATGTCGCACACGCCGGGGATCGAGGATCAGGGGGACCTGGTCAAGACGTTCGTGGAGATCAACAGCAAGTTGCGCCGGCAGAATCACGACACCATTGCGAAGCTGTCCTTGGAGTCGCCGCCGAAGTTTCTATGGAATGACGCGTTCCTGCAGTTGAGCAACTCCAAGGTCGAGTCGCTGTTTGCGGATCATCGGACGTACGTTTACCAGGGGAACAAAGTGGATCAGCAGGACCATGTCGGGTTCGACCTCTCGGTGGTGCAGCGAACCCCGATCGAGGCAGGCAACGACGGGAAGGTGGTTCTGGCGGAGTACTTCGGCATTTACGGCAACACGGTCCTCATCGACCATGGCACGGGTTTGATTTCACTGTATGCACACATGAGCTCGATTGACGTCAAGCCGGGACAGATGGTGAAGAAGAAGGACATCATCGGACGTAGCGGCGCCACCGGACTGGCGGAAGGAGATCATTTGCACTTTGGCTTGTTCCTGCAGGGCGTGCCGGTCAACCCGA
>QHXD01000596.1 GCA_003223895.1 Acidobacteriota bacterium | reverse complement strand
TCTTTAGCCGGAGAAAGTCGTGTTGATCGACTACCGCGGAAAGGTGCTGTCGCGGAACGAATCCGAAGGCTCTTTTACTGCGCAACAGGTGGATTCCCGGCAGAGGCTGGAGACCGAGCTTTCGAGCAAGATCGTTCAAATCCTGGAACCCGTTACGGGTCAGGGCAAAGTGCGGCCACAGGTCTCGGTGGCGATGAATTTCCAGCAGGTTGAAGAGACAGTCGAACAGTACGATCCGCAGGGTAGCGTCGTGCGAAGCCAGCAAAAGAGCCAGCGCGTGGGAGGCATTCCGGGCCCACAGCCGCCAAAGACGACTCCGCCCCCTGCCCCAGCGAACCCGGCTCCGCCGGCAGCTCAGACAGTGCAGATTGGACCGGACACAAATCTCGACAACCTGGTCAAGCAGAATGAAACGGTGAGTTACGAAGTGAGTAAAGCCGTGCGGCACGTCGTGAACCCGACCGGAAAGCTCGAGAAGATCTCAGTTGCGGTGCTCATCGATAATCACACCAAAATGATAACCGGCGCGGATGGAAAGCCGCAGAGCTCGAGCGAGCCTCGCTCCGCCGAAGAGATGAAGAAATACCGCGACCTGGTTGTGGCCGCCATCGGCGTTAATCCCGAGCGCGGCGACCTGCTCACGGTCGAGAACATTTCGTTTGAGGGAGAGACGGAACTTATAGACCCGCCTACATTTATCGAAAAGCAGGGGCCGGTGATCTCAACCGCGTTGCGGTACCTGATCATTCCGGTTGTGTTCGTGCTGCTCTACTTGTTCTTTCTGCGTCCTGTCAAAAAGACGGTTTTCGCAAACTGGACACCGACCACGGCTGCCGTGGGGTCCAGATCGTTTCCCCAGCTGACAGGCGATGTTCAAACGCCAATGACGGTGAAGCAGCTTGAAGCGCAGCTTCGTGGCGGCAGCGGGCCGGGTTCGGATGCTTATGCGGCTGCAGAACGCGAATTGCTCCCACTGCCCAGTTCTCCAAGCAAGATGGATTTGATCCGTAAGCGAGTGGTCGAACAAGCGCAACAAGATCCCGAGACAGTCGCCAGGCTTGTGCGGACCTGGCTCAACGAGAAGAAGTAAATGAAAAAAGGCGATGTAACCCTTGCCGCAACGCTCTTCGTTCTGATCGGCGAAGAGACGGCCTCAGAAGTGTTGCGCTATCTCAACGAGGCCGAAATCGAGGCTATATCGAGAGAGATTTCGAACGTTGGACCGCTCCAGCATACCGATGCCGAAAAGTCTGCCGAGGAACTGTACCAGACACTCGTCGCGAACCGCTTTGTATCTGAAGGCGGAGTCGATTACGCGAAGAAGGTCATCCTGCGAACGCTCGGAGCAGGTCAGGCCAAACGCATCCTGGAGCGGCTCTCTTCCAGCTACAACAGCGCCAACGCATTTGAAGCCATCGACCGGCTGAATCCGATCCAGCTCTCACAGTTCATCCAGAATGAGCACCCGCAAACGATCGCTCTCATCCTCGCGCATCTCACTCCAAGCAGCTCAGCCGAGCTCCTGGAATCTTTGCCGGAAGACATTCAGGCGGACGTGGCCGTACGCATGTCGAACATTGAGACTATTGCGCCCGACGTTATTCGCGGCATTTCCCTGGTGCTTGAAGAAAAACTGAAACCGGTCGGCACTTATGCGCATAGCCAGGCTTATGGCGGTATCCGCGCTGTCGCCGAGCTTTTGAACAGAATGCAAAGGCCCCGCAGCCGGGCCGTCCTCGAGAAAATCGATGCAGACAAGCCGGAAGTGGCGAATTCGATCCGGCAGCTCATGTTCGTGTTCGATGACATCGCGACGCTGGACGATGCGGCCATCCGGGAAATTCTGCAGCGTGTCGATAAAAAGACAATCGCGGCGGCCCTCAAGGGTGCTACGGAAGCACAGTCGTCCCAGTTCTACCGGAACATGTCGAGCCGGGCAGTAGACATGATGAAGGAAGAAATTGAGATCATGGGGCCGATCAAGATCAAGGACGTGCACGCCGCGCAGCAGCGGATTGTCGAAACGGTCCGAAAGCTCGAAGAGGAAGGCGTTCTCACTCTCAGCGGTGGCGGTGGCGGCGACGAGTATGTCGTCTAGGATTATTCGCGGCGATGGCCGCGGCAGCACTAAGGTTACGGTCAGCGCCCCCAGTCCTGGTTCTCTGGAAGGAATGAGTCCACACGATCGCACGATGCAGGTCGAGAAGCAGGCATTCGAACAGGGATATCAGGAGGGCGAACGGATCGGCAAACAGATGGGCGAGAAGATGGTGGAAACCATCGTCAAGCGGTATGAGAACAGCATCGCCCGGCTTGCGGAAGAACATAAGAATCTCGTGGAGCAGATGGAGGAACATACGGTCCGAATGGCGCTGGAGATCTCGCGCAAGATCGTACAGCGGGAACTCACGATGGATCCGGACCTGGTCTCCGCACTTGCCACCGTGGCACTCAAGCGCGTTCAGGGCCATCAGTCCCTCACGCTTCGCGTCAGCCGCCAGGATTTCGAACGTGTCCACGCCGCAATCGCCAATGTGAATCCCGCAGTGACTGTGAAAGAGGATGCGAATCTCGAGCGAGGCGATTTCATTGTCGATACTGGGCAAACCCATCTCGACGGGCGTGTGAAAACCCAGGTGCGCGCCATCGGCCGAGTCTTGTTCGATGAATAGCGCGATGTTGGACCTGACACGATTTCAGAGGCGTCTTGACGAGGCCGATCCCCTCACCGAATTCGGTATCGTTGAAAAGGTGGTCGGCAACACCATCGAGTCGCATGGGCCGAATGTGACGATGGGATGTGTCTGCTGGATGGAAAACCAGGGCCGGCGCGTGCCTGTAGAAGTGGTCGGCTTCACCGACGGCAAAGTGATCTCGATGCCGTTGGGAAAGATTGATGGTGTGAAGCAGGGCGATATCCTGCAGGCGTCAGGCCGGACAGCCAGCATCGGCATGAGCGAACAGCTTCAGGGCCGGGTGCTCGACGGTTTGGGACGTCCGATCGACGACTCCCCTCTGCCGCTCGTTCTTGACAGGCAGGATCTATATGCCGAGCCTGCAAATCCACTTTCAAGAGATCCCATTCGTGAGCCACTTCAAACGGGTGTCAGAGTCATCGACGGTTTACTCACCTGCGGGCTCGGCCAGCGCATCGGAATCTTTGGCGGCAGCGGTGTCGGCAAAAGCACTTTGCTCGGCATGATCGCCCGCTATACAAGCGCCGACATCAACGTCATCGCACTCATCGGAGAGCGGGGCCGCGAAGTGCGCGAGTTCATCGAGAACGAACTGGGTCCCGAAGGTCTGAAGCGCTCGATCATCATTGTCTCGACCTCGGACCAACCCGCGTTAGTCCGGCTCCGCGCCGCGTTTGCAGCGACCGCAGCAGCCGAGTACTTCCGGGATCGCGGTTACAACGTCATGCTGATGATGGATTCGGTAACTCGCTTCGCTATGGCACAGCGTGAAGTGGGTCTCGCCGCGGGCGAACCGCCTTCATCGAAGGGTTACACACCATCAGTCTTTTCTTTACTGCCGAAGCTGCTCGAGCGTACCGGAAAATTCTCCAAAGGCAGCATCACCGCGTTCTACACCGTGCTCGTCGAAGGCGACGACATGAACGATCCCATTGCGGATCACGTACGATCCATTCTCGATGGCCATATCGTCAGCCGGCTTATGTCGCACCTGGTCGACTCGAATCAGAAGAGTGCCGCATACGAGATCCGGGATCTGATGGCCACTTACAAGAAATCTGAAGATCTCATCAACATTGGCGCGTACAAGCGCGGCTCCAATCAACGTATCGATACCGCAATCGATAGGGCCGACGCCATCAACACCTTCCTCAAACAGCGCGCCGAAGAACCCTCTCAATTCAGCGTGACCCAGCAGCAACTCGTCCAGCTCGCCTCTTCCGGCTCTGGCGTGCGGCAACTGGGATGAAAGACGGTCTCAAAGCGAGTCTGAAGCGGCTGGAACGTCTGGTCCAGATCCGGCAGACCTACGTGTCTGTGGCCGAAGCCGGCGTGAAGAACGCCGAACGAGAGGTCCGCCAACTCGAAGCCGACGAGACCAAGGTCACTGGGAACATTCAGGACACGCAGGCAGGAATTGCCTATCTGCAGAGCGCATCAGGACACGATCTTCACACCGGCGAAAAGTATATTGCAGCGCTGAAAATTCACCGCAAACAGATCCAGCAATCGCTTGAAAAAGCAGAGAGTAACCTCGAGCAACGGCGGGGTGAGTGGACCGAAGCAATGCGCGAACAAAAGGTCATCGAACGAGTGCAGGAACGCCGATTGCATCAGTATGAACGCGAAGACGACGTAGAGACGCAAAAGTCGCAGGACGATAACACGATCGCGCGCTACGTACGGAATCGACTAAAAGACTGACGAGGTTTTCTGAGCTTGATCGAACTGAATGCCGCTCTTCTCAACGCACCCGATCTTTTGTCCATGCTTCCGATGTTCGAAGCCCCGGTCGAATCGACAAATACATCGGCAC
>QHXD01000595.1 GCA_003223895.1 Acidobacteriota bacterium | reverse complement strand
AAGCGTTTGCCGGAGAATCAAGCGCCAGCCGTTCGGATCGACCGCGTTAACTGAGACAAAACCCACCGTTTTGTGGGGAAATTTGTGGGGAAGAGCCATTCTCGAAACTATATCATTCCGTAACTCATTAAAAAGAATGGCGGGGACGACGGGACTCGAACCCGCGGCCTCTGCCGTGACAGGGCAGCGTTCTAACCAACTGAACTACGTCCCCACTCGCCAAATCAACGAGATGCGCAATCGCCAGTGTCTATGCGGCTGTGCACGGATTGCATATCGTGCACTGTTTGCGCGGAACGATCAGCATTGCTCGTATTCCTGTCCAAACCGCCCATAAACCGCCAGTAAGAAACCATAGGAAATTTCACAACCAAAGTTATCGTAACAGCTTCCCAGAAAACGCGAAAGCCCTCAGCACTCTCTCGCGAGGACGAGCGTCGGCTTTTATATGGGGATTCCGGCGAAGCTGAACGCTCATTCCGGAGGGAAGCCGAACGGCATTCCGGGATGATCCCGAACACCCTCGGAGCGTAGCGACGCTGGCAACTCGATTGTGCAAGAAGTGTTCGGCTTCGTCAAGAGAAGCCTGTCCGGAGCGCAGCGGAGGAAGAACGCCGCCAGCGGAGAAAGGGGTGCGAGGAAAGGGGCGGTAGCCCTTGTCCCCGCCTCAACGCTGAAGCGGTCGGAGCGCGCAGCGCTCTGAATCGCACCCGCTAAAAACGCATCGGACGGTGCATCCCCGCCGACTGAAACCGTTGCCTGGGCCCCCAGTCCTTTATATACCTTGACACGTATATGCTCTGTGGGGTATATCAGGAGGATGGAATCTGTGTTCGAAATCATTGCGGAGCCGAACCGCCGCGCGATATTGAGCCTCCTGGTCTCGTCACAACAGTCGGTGGGAGAGGTCGAGCGTCAGCTTCGTATGCCGCAGCCGACCGTGTCAAAGCACCTGCGAGTGCTGCGCGAGGCCGGTTTCGTGGAATCCACGGTGGACGCACAGCGCCGTCTCTACCGGCTGAAGCCAGAACCGCTTCAGGAGGTGGATGCCTGGCTGGCTCCGTTCCGGCGGTTCTGGTCCGCTCACGTAGATGCTCTCGAACGCCACCTCGACCGCATGGATCAGAAAACACCAACGAAGAGGAAGACAAGGAGAAGAAGATGACCGACCGCGAGCAGTACACACCGGGTCCGGCCAGCGGAGCGCAGGTACAAAAAGGCGAAGACAAGTGGACGCTCATTCTCGTCCGCGAACTGCGCCACTCGCCGAGAAAAGTCTGGCAGGCGCTTACCGACCCAGCGCATCTGCGCGAGTGGGCGCCCTTCGACGTCGATGGGAGCCTGGGTACGGTTGGAACGGTGAAGCTCACCTGGGTGGGAACGCCCACGCCGCTGGAAACAAGAGTGACGCGAGCCGACGCTCCCAAGGTGCTTGAGTACAACGATACCCGGTGGGAACTCGAAGCCTTTGGTGGCGGCACGCGCCTGACGCTGTGGCACAACATCGATCGCCGCTTCATCTCAATGGGTGCTGCCGGGTGGCACATTTGTTTCGATGTTCTGGATCGGCTTCTGAGCGGAACTCCCATCGGCCGCATCGTTGGTGGCGATGCGATGAAGTTCGGCGGCTGGCAGCGGCTGAACGCGGAGTACGCCAAGCAGTTCGGTATCGAAACGCCCAATTCAAAGCTAGGCCAGAGTAAATGACGCGGTGTCGCCGATAAATGGAGCACAAATTAATCATGAAAGATGCCACCCAACGTTCGATTTTTCGCTGGATTCACATCATCTTTAGCATTCCTATACTCGGTTATATTTATAGTCCGTTTGAAAAACTTCCAAACTATGCCCCCGCAACTCGGTTTGTCTTCCTTCCTGTGATGGTCCTTTCGGGATTGTGGATGTGGAAAGGCCATGTCCTTCGACGACTTATTTCGAAGAGATCGGCCCGACAATATGCTGCAGATAACCCCTAGCCGCCTCGTGGCCGCCTTCACACGAACGTCCGGCCTCGCCTCGGGCGCTCATCGCCCACCTCTCGGTGCGCGATGGCCCGGAGGCGTGAGGCTCGGCGGCGGCCACCGGCGTGCTCTGGGGGCTCTCGTACTTCTTCTGGCGCCGCCTGCAGACCACGCCAGCGAGCGCCTGACCGCGCACCGCCGGCGGTTTAGGTCGTAGGAGTGCGAGGAGGCGGCGACGCTGGCGATGCTGAGCCCTTTGAGTCGAGAGCTTCGTCTCACCTCATCAACGCTACGCTGCCGCCGTGGTCGCGGCACCTTTCAGGAACGTCAGTAGATCGGCGTTAATCGTGTCGGCCTCAGTGGTCGGCATGCCGTGTGGAAAGCCCTTGTAGGTTTTTAATGTACTATTCCTTAGCAACTTTGCCGACAGCGGTGCAGAATCGGGATAAGGCACGATCTGGTCGTCATCGCCATGCATTACTAGGACCGGCACAGTTATCTTCTTCAGATCTTCGGTGAAGTCCGTTTGGGAAAAGGCAATGATGCCGTCGTAGTGCGCCTTGGCGCCTCCCATCATGCCCTGACGCCACCAATTCCAGATCACCCCCTGAGAGGGTTTCGCACCAGGCCGGTTGTACCCATAGAAAGGCCCAGCCGCTACATCGTAAAAGAATTGCGCCCGGTTGGCGGCGGTTTGCGCCTGAAAATCGTCAAACACCTCTTTGGGCAGCCCGCCCGGATTGGCTGCCGTCTTCACCATCAACGGCGGCACCGCGCTGATGATTACCGCTCTTGCCACCCGGCTTTCGCCGTGGCGAGCTAGGTAGTGCACCACTTCGCCGCCGCCAGTTGAGTGGCCGACATGCACCGCTTCCTTGAGGTCAAGATGTGCGGTCAGCGCCGCTAGGTCGTCGGCGTAATGATCCATGTCATGTCCGTCACCGGGCTGGGAGGAACGTCCATGTCCGCGCCGGTCGTGGGCTATGACGCGATAGCCGTGGTTGAGGAAGAACATCATCTGCGCGTCCCAATCATCGGCTGACAGCGGCCAGCCGTGGCTGAAGACGATGGGCTGACCTTTGCCCCAGTCCTTGTAGTAAATCGTAGTGCCATCTTTGGTAGTAATCGTCGGCATGGAGACTCTCCGTTTGTGTTTATGGCAGTGCGAAAATTGTGGGTTTTCTGCTGTTCCTTCTCAGTGTCAGAGATCTGTAACTATTTCGGAAATGAACCAAACCCGGCGTTCAGACTCGTCAATCCAGTTCTCTACTAGGCTCGCCGTCGCAACATCCTTGTGATTTTCGCAGACTTGGTGCGTCAAGTGCAAAAACCGAATCAGCTCTCTGTTGTC